>DASRLM010000474.1:0-2399 GCA_035648455.1 Puia sp.
GTACAAGATCGCCTTTTTTCAAAGCTTTCAGCTCTATATACCGGTTTGGCATAAATCTGAATGGAAATATCTTTCCCCCGAAGCTAACCCGAATCTCTTCCTCTTTCACCCATTCCGGGATTCTAACACACAGCTTTGGGGCATCGTGAATAAGTAATTCTATTTTACCTTCATATGGCTGGTACCCAATAACCTCAAGCCATGGAGAGTTCCGGCTAAGCGCCATGTTAACCATTACCCTGTCATCTTTTTTAATAACGATATTGTCCCACACCAGAAAACAACCAAGGATTCCGGATCCAAGGCAACATCCTTCCACATCTGTGCAATTGTCCAGAGAGTTCGGCAACGAATACGAAGCCCAGCTTCCGTAAAGCGCATTTTCAATTCTATTCTGGTCAGGAAAGGGTGTTCCTGGAAGGAGAAATTCCGGGCTGCGAATCTGGTTTTCCAGAAGCTGGTTTCGGGAAAAACGCTCAAGGATTCCATAGTACGAAGAATCCAGGTGGCGGGCAATAAGCAATCCAAGATGAAGCGCATCCGTAATCGAACAGGATTCACACGATGCGTGGTCTGGCCCAAGGCCGTCCGGCACCCAACCCCAGCTACTCGAATGCTTCATTGTCCAGTCAAATGCGTTTTTCATTTGATCAGTTACTTTCTTATCGTTGCGATTAATTGCCCATCGCATAATCCCTGCAGCTGCCGTTAATATTCCTCCGGAATGCGTATGCCCCATGAAACTGCCATCTGCTTCAAAAGTGCCGCTCACATCCAAGACAAACTTGCAAAGCCGGTTCAATAAATCTTCGCATGGCGGCTCGTCAAACGAATCCTTAGCCCGTCAAACTGGATTATCTGCGAAAATGCCAACCCCGTTTCGCCCTTGTATTCAAGCTTTTCAATCGAAGCCCAGTCAATGGTCTGGAATGGTATATTATTCATCTTTCGGGGATATTAAATTTTTGTATTTTTTATCTTCAAAAGTCTCTTAACTGTGATACGTCTCCGTAAATATGTGCAACAATTTTTGTTTGCGTTTTACAATTGTTGCATCACCTGCATTATGTTATTCATCCCCCAATGTTCTATGTATTTACCGTCACGCAGGGGTATAAATTCCATTACATTAAAAGCAACCCGCTTGCCGGTGGGTTGGCGTCCCATTATTTCGCCCGTATGTACCGCATGTATGGTCTTATGCGTTGCCACGAAGTCTTTTTCGCCCGCCTGCTCATGATTTTCTATATGGAAATCTGAAAAGCCTCTGAGCAATTTAGGCTTACCAGCTTCGGAAAATCTCCCGCGAACCCGTGAGATACATTTCCTGATAGCCTTTCATAGCCTCTTCCATCTTCTTCATGACTTCGGTGTCCTTTTGCATTTTCTCCCAGCTTTGCTCGTAAGCCGCCAGGTTCTCATATTCACTTATCATGACCACCCGGTTGTAAGAACCGGTCATATCCGTCAGGATATGTTTGACATCGGGACTATCCTTCATGGCTTCCTTGAATTTTTTAGCGACCTTGGAGGCGTTGCCGGGTTTGCAAACGAAAGTGTCGTGGACCTGTATCATAATTTTTGTAAATACTCCATCAAATTATCGGCCAGAACGTCCGGAATATCCGCAAATGCAGTTGTTTGGTCAGGAATTAGCGGGAGAAGTAACAGCTTGATAACGAATCGAATCTATAAAGAGCAGGCCTATCCTAAATCGAGCAAGAAACGGGTTTTTTGCTCGTTCTGAGTGGGTACTTTTGCATAATTACAAACTCAGTATATCATGAAAACAAGAGAGAATTCATTCAGTGATATTAGCAATAACAGGACAAACACTGAATCTTCCGATAGTTTGTTAAACGCCTTTGTAGTAAAAGATGGTATACAGATTACGCAATCACGACCATCTAATGACCCCGTTAAGGCGGCCATAATAAACTTGATGGAGATAAACAGCCCGCTCGGCCCAATGATGGCCGGCACTACTTCGGAAGGTGTTTGCCTGCTCGAATTTACAACCCGGACAAGATTAGAAAAAGAGTTTAGTGATTTGCAAAAAATGCTCCATGCGGTTATGCGGCCGGGCAGAAATCAATATTCCGACCAGCTGGAAAAAGAGCTCAAAGAATATTTTGAAGGAACCCGGAAAACATTTTCTGTTCCCCTGCATACTCCCGGCAATGAATTTTCACTGTCGGTTTGGAAAACGCTTCAAAATATTCCTTATGGAAAAACCTGGTCTTATAAAGAGCAGGCAGAGATGATGCACGATCCAAAAGCCATTCGTGCAATTGCCTCAACAAATGGCCGTAACCGGCTGGCAATTATTATTCCCTGTCATCGTGTAATTGGCAGCGATGGAAGCATGACGGGATATGCCGCCGGAGTGGAAAGGAAAA
>DASRLM010000475.1:0-24013 GCA_035648455.1 Puia sp.
CCTGTATATAGGATTTGAATTCTTTAAATGAACGATTGAGGGTGGAATCACCTCCCTGAACGCTCGCAACCAAAACTTTCCAAGGGACAAAGCGCTTAAAAATAAATTTACCACTGCTCTTCAATTGCTTATTTACCGGTATTGCCACCATGGTTTCAAAATCATCGTGTTTTTCCACATGCAGCATGGGAAAATTATTTTCTGTAGCCTTGTTATTAAGAATGTATGTTTTAAGCGAAGAAATGGAATGGTATATCTCTTCCGTTGTAGGATAGGCTTTGGTTCTGAATTTTGTCGTAATTAATGTGGAATCTTTGGACATTTCCACGTGAATATCAATCCCATAAACATTTTCGGTTTTATCTAAAAACATTTTCATGTGCAACAAGATATCGTGCATGGCCTGTCTGGTTGCAACAGCTTCCCTGTAATCTTTTATCCGTTTAAATGGATTAAGGCTGGAGTGAATCTGATATTCCCAAATGGCAAAAACAGAATCTGCGTTTATTGGCAAAATATTAATTCTGGTTTCTTTAATATCGCCCCCCTTCACCATATTAATACCTACCGCATTGTAAAAATGATTAGTGATGGTAAACGTATAACCCTCATAGACCATCGGATGACTATCTTTTGAAATTTCCACGGAAGGCCACCATTTGAGCCAGTCATTTCCTTTTTGCAAAGACCTGGAAGCGCTTGTGGCGTTCCGGTTCACTTTAACAACGGTTGAAATAAGTAAGGTTTTAGGGATCAAGAGAATAGGTATTGAGATGACCAAAAGAAGAACAACTGCCGCTGTCCAAATAATCAATTTTTTCATATCGTCTTATGTTAGCTATTTCTACGAATATTTATGATGGTAAATTGAAATTAAGTCAAAAATTTTATTGATAATCAATGCATTACAAAGGTGTATGAAAAAAACCAGCCTAAATTGCAGGAATGAACCCGGCAACCCCCTAACTTCGCCGTCCATTTAAACAGGCCTGCCGGGATAGCGGCGGCGAAATCAAAAATAAGCATAATGAGCAAATTACATTTTACTACCAAACATGCGAACGAGGCTACCGTACAACGGAATTGGTGGGTTGTGGACGGTACTAATCAAACCGTCGGCCGCATGTGTGCCCGGATCGCAGCCATCCTGCGCGGGAAGAACAAGGCCTATTATACACCCCATGTTGACTGTGGCGATTTTGTGATCGTTACCAATGCAGACAAAGTGCTGTTCTCCGGTAATAAACTGGAAGACAAGATCTACATCAATTTCTCGGGTTATCCGGGAGGGAAGAAAGAAGAAACCGCAAAGAACCTGCAGCGGCGCCGGCCCGAAGCGATTATTGAAAGAGCCATTAAGGGCATGTTGCCGAAAAACAGGCTGGGCAGAAAGATGTACAAGAAGTTGTTTGTATACGCCGGATCGGCGCATCCGCATTCGGCACAGCAGGCAAAACCCTTATCTTTCGAAACCATTAAATGAAGAATTTGAAATCCCTTTTCTCCCGGCTTCGCCACCAACCGAGCAGGTTGTAAAAAAACCACCGGGAGCAAAACGTTTCTAAATTTTCAAATCATCAAATTTTCAAATTGTCTTAATTCATGGAAAAACAGAAAACCGCTACCGGACGCCGCAAAGAGGCTGTAACCAGGATCTTCCTGACCAAGGGAAGCGGCAAAATCGTGATCAACGATAAGGATTACAAAGAGTATTTCTCCCTGGCCTATCTGCATAACCAGGTGGATCTGCCTTTAAAAACCACCGAATCGCTGGACAAGTTCGATATAAAGATCAACGCAACCGGTGGTGGCATCAAGGGTCAGGCAGAGGCATGCAAACTGGGCATTGCCCGGGCCCTGCTGGAAGTGAACCCCGACTTCCGTCCCGCGCTGAAGGCTGCAGGCGTATTGCGTCGTGATCCCAGATCGGTTGAACGTAAAAAGCCAGGCCGTAAGAAAGCCAGAAGAAGCTTCCAGTTCAGCAAACGTTAATCACAATCAATCAAACCGTTTTGCCCGCGGTTTCCGAAACCGGGGGCTCAAAGTTTTATCAATATGGAACAGAATACTTCACTTCAGCAGCAGTTATTGGAAGCCGGTGTGCATTTCGGCCATTTGAAAAAGAAATGGAACCCGAAAATGCTGCCTTATATCTTCGCGGAGAAGAAGGGTATCCACATCATCGACCTCAATAAAACCACCGAGGCCCTGCAGGAAGCTTCTGCAGCACTGAAACAGATTGCCAAATCCGGCAAGAAGGTCATGTTCGTCGGCACCAAAAAGCAGGCGAAGGAAATCGTAACGGAGTCCGCTAAAAAGGTCAACATGCCTTTTGTAACGGAACGCTGGCTCGGCGGTATGCTCACCAATTTCAATACGGTCCGCAAGAGTGTAAAGAAGATGCAGAGCATTGAAAAAATGCTGACCGACGGTACATTCGACAGCATTACCAAAAAAGAACGGCTCACCCTGGCCAGGGATAAGGATAAAATGGAAAAAGTACTCGGTGGAATCGCCCAGCTGGGACGGGTTCCGGCGGCTTTGTTCCTGATCGATATCGGCCACGAACACATCGCGCTGGCTGAGGCCAGAAAACTGGGCATCACCACATTTGGCATGGTGGACACGAATTCAGATCCCAACAAAGTGGATTTTGCCATTCCTTCCAACGACGATGCCACCAAATCCATAGCCATCATTGTAAATTATATCGCAGCAGCCATTGCAGAGGGCCTCGCCGAAAGAATGGCCGCCAAAGATGATGATGTGGAAGAAGTGGCCGGCGACGAAAACGAGCGCAAAGCCGCCCGCATCCAGGCAGAAGCCGAAGGTGAAGCAGGACGCGGAAGAGGAGAAAAAACAGCGAGGACCCCGGGTGCTCCGAAACGCCGTGTACCAAACACCGGCCGCCGCACCGGTGCGCGATAGATTCACCGGATCCGTTCACTGAAGCAATGGCCCTCCTGGTATGGCCCTTGCAGAATAAAATTTAGCATCATGTCATCTACAACGACCATTACCGCAGCAGATATCAATAAGCTTCGCCAGGCAACCGGCGCAGGCATGATGGATTGCCGCAAAGCCCTCACAGAAAGTGACGGCGATTTCGAAAAAGCCATAGATTATCTCCGCAAAAAAGGTCAGAAAGTGGCCGCGCTGCGCAGCGACAGGGAAGCAAAGGAAGGCGTGATCATTGCTACGACCACAGCAGATAATAAAACCGGATTGATCATCACGCTGGCTTGTGAAACGGATTTTGTTGCTAAGAATGCCGATTTTGTTGCATTTACGCAGAGCATCATGGACATCGGGCTGAAAAATAATGTGAAGTCACTCACCGAATTACTCGCTGCCAAACTGGATAATGTTTCCATTGCCGATAAGATCAATGACCAGGTGGCCAGGATAGGAGAAAAAATACAGCTCACCCGTTTTGAAAGAATAGAGGCTGAGGGGGTTGCCGCCTATATCCATGGTGCCTACCGTATGGGTGTGCTGGTGGGACTGAATAAAAATACCTCCGTAGCATTGCAGGCGGGAAAAGACATCGCCATGCAAATCGCAGCCATGAACCCGGTAGCCGTTGACCAGGATTCCGTATCCCCTGAGGTGGTGGTCAGAGAAAAAGCCATTGTAACCGACCAGATTAAAAATGATCCGAAAATGGCCGGAAAAACCGACGAGATGATTGACAAGATCGCCGTGGGTAAACTGAATGCCTTCTTCAAGGAAAATACATTAACCGCACAGCCATTTGTTAAGGACCAGGCCAAATCCGTTGGTGATTATCTGAAAAGCATCGACGCCGGTTTAAAAGTGATACAGTTCAAAAGAGTTCAGTTAGGATAAAGATCTCATCCCGCCCGACCGGCGGGATTTTTTATGCCAATCCGTTCCTGAAAAATATCTTTTCTTTGCAATAACTTTTTTACTTATGCTGCCAAAATACAAACGCATTCTGCTGAAGTTGTCCGGTGAGGCCCTGATGGGGGATAAGAGTTTTGGTTTTGATAATGCAGTGATCGCCCAGTACGCGCAGGACATTAAAAGTATTGTGGATCTGGGTGTTCAGGTAGCCATCGTGATTGGCGGAGGAAATATTTACCGTGGTATGAATGAAAAGGAAACCGGTATTGAAAGGGCACATGGAGACTATATGGGCATGCTGGCCACGGTGATCAACGGCATGGCCGTTCAGGCGGGTCTGGAAAAAATTGGCGTATTCACCCGGCTCCAGAGCGCCATTAAAATGGAACAGATTGCGGAACCCTATATCCGCCGGCGTGCCATACGGCATCTCGAAAAGGGCCGGGTGGTGATCTTCGGCGCGGGCACGGGCAATCCCTACTTCACAACAGATACGGCAGGATCGCTCCGGGCCATCGAAATTACGGCAGATGTTATACTCAAAGGCACCCGCGTGGATGGCATCTATACCGCGGATCCCGAAAAGGACCGCAACGCCCAAAAATATGACAGCATCACATACCAGGAATGCATTTCCGGGAATCTGAAAGTGATGGACATGACGGCATTCACCCTTTGTATGGAAAACAGCCTTCCCATCATCGTATTTGATATGAACCGGCCCGGCAATCTCCGGCGGGTGGTAACCGGCGACCGGGTAGGTACCCTGGTAACCAGCTAAAATTGCGTATTTCTACTTTAAATTCAGGCCCAGCTTGTATTTATGCAGGGATATTCCTATTTTGTAAGTCTGAAAATCTGCAATTTTACGATTTTCTTCCCCCCTGTAGTCCGGTATCCCGTAAAAGGCTTGAAGTCAATTCCTCGGGAAAACTTTTTGTACTGACCCCGAACTATATGAAGACATTACCCCTAATACTTGGTTACACCATAACCATCAGACTGCCCGAGATCATCATTTTCCTGTTGGGAGCACTCGTTCTCGGCTTTACTCTCCACTATTTCTGGAGTTCCCGCCACGCCATCAGAATCAAGCCACCCGTTGAAGAAGGGATTAGTGAAAATGATAACTGGAAGCTTAAATATTACAATGATATGGAGATTCAGGAGCGAACCCTGCAGCAATTGAGGGATCGCCTGGCCGAATCGGAAGAAAATGAGAAAATCAATGGCCTGGAAATAGATGAACTACATGACAGACTGAAGGACCTGCAGAAAAAATATACGCAAACAGAGGCCCTCGTGCGTCCATTGACCACGTCGGAGGATTATATGGACCAGCTGAAATTTGCCCAGGACAACCTGGTTCAGCATAACCAGCAGGTCAGCCGGCTCCTGCAACAAATACAGATGCTGAAAGAATCCGAAAAGAAATACCAGGATCTTCAGCACCAGCAGATCGCACTGAATGAGCAGATCTCTTCACTCCACAGACAACTTTCGGAAAAAGATAAGGAGATCCACCGGATCATGCAGGAACAGCGCCTCGTGCTCGAGATGAATGAACGGATGGATAAAGCGTTCACTGATTTTACCATGATGCAGGAAAAACTCCGCAAACTGGAAAATTACCTGGATCAGCCGCACAGTAAAAGGATTGAATACGAACAATTGCAGGAATCTTATTTTAAACTCAGCCGGGAATTTGATGACGTAAAGGGAAAACAAATGGCCCTTTTTGATGAGAACCAGCGAATGAGCCGCATCCTGGCCGATACGGAGGATAAACTCAAGGAAGCCAATTTCCAGCGGCAGCAATACCAGAAAAAAACAATGTTCTTCGAAGAATTGAACCGCGACCTCCAGGACGCAACTGAGCAACATAAGAAAATGGAAAGCCAGCTGCGAAGAATCAGCGAAATGGAATCCATGCTATCGCGGTCTTATCCGAAGGAACCACCGGGCGGGGAGACGATAGTTTAATTTGAGAATGCATTCTGCTGGTATTCCGCACTGAGTTCTCTTCCTTTCAGTAATTTTGCTGATTATTTTCCCGGCCATGATGAACATTGCAGATATCAGGAAAGAGTATCAAATAAAAAAGCTGAACAGGGAAGAAGCGCTGGATGATGCCATGCAGCAGTTTGACCTGTGGTGGAAGGAAGCCATGGGGAGTGAGATTGATGAAGTGAATGCAATGACCCTGGCAACCGCTTCATCGGACGGACTTCCCGCCGCACGGATTGTTTTGCTGAAAGGATATCATGCGAGGGGGTTTCAATTCTTTACCAATTACCATAGTTTTAAAGGACTACAGTTAGCGCAAAACCCGAGGGCTTGCCTGGTTTTTTTCTGGAAGGAACTGGAAAGGCAGATCCGCATCACGGGTGTGGTGGAAAAACTCAGCGAAAAAGAAAGTGATGATTACTACAACAGCAGACCATTCGGGAGCCGTCTGGGCGCCTGGACTTCCCCCCAAAGTGATGTGATAGAAAGCAAACTATGGCTGGAAGAAAAGGAAGCAGCATTGGAAAAAAAATATGCCCATGACGTAATCCCCCGGCCCCCCCATTGGGGTGGCTATCTGGTAAGGCCGGTCACGATTGAATTTTGGCAGGGCCGGCCCAACCGCCTGCACGACCGCCTGTTATATACATTGAAGGATGATGGGAGATGGATGGTGGAGATACTGGCGCCCTGAGTAGGAGTTGACAGTTGACCGTTGACGGATGACTGTCTTTAAGTGCGAATCCGCAATTTAAGCCGGTCAACCGTCATCCGTCAACCGTCAACAATTCAAACAGCGTGACTGCACTACGGTTCTTCTGAATTACGGCTTCTTCTTCGCCGCCTTCTTCGGATTCTTCGGTCTGCTCTTTCCAAATGAGCCCATAAAAATTTTGCCTTTTTTTGATTTTTTATCGCCTTTACCCATGATGTTGTGTTATGGGCGCAAATATCCGTAAAAAACAAAAGCTCCGGGCATTTAATATCACATTAATGTCCAGAGCTTTACATTGCAGTAAACCAGGCAACTTATAATTTGCCGGAGAGTTCCTTGCCGGCTTTAAACTTGGCTACCTTTTTCGCTTTGATCTTTATAACAGCGCCTGTCTGCGGGTTGCGTCCGTTCCGCGCAGCTCTCTTAGAAACCGAAAATGTTCCAAAACCCACCAGGGTAACTTTGCCGCCGCCTTTCAATGTTTTGGCCACCGCTTCAACAAAAGAATTCAGTGATTCGTTCGCCTGTGTTTTTGTAACGCCTGCATCGTCTGCAATCTTTGCAATTAATTCAGCTTTGTTCATAATGAGGATTTTTTATACGCAACAAATATACCTGCTTTTTAAATCCGGAAAAACTCCGGGGACAGATAAAAACAGATAAAATTCAGGGCGGACAAGGGTTTCGGGAGAAACAAAAAAAGGGTTCTTTTCCACAATTATTGCACAAGGCGCATAACGCGCTGAAAAGATGATGTTATACAGGATCATTTTTTCAATTCAAGATACACCGGGCAGTGGTCGCTTTGTTTTACGTCCGGATAAATGTCTGATTTCAGAATATTCCCGGAAAGGTTGTTGGTGACATTGATGTAATCAATCCTCCACCCCTTGTTATTCTGCCGTACCGTTGGGAAACGCTGACTCCACCAACTGTAGCGGTGTGGCTCCGGATGTAATTTCCGGAAGCTGTCTGTCCATCCATTTCCCAGAAAGGAATCCATCCAGGCCCTTTCCGCCGGCAAAAACCCGGAAGAATTCTTATTGCCCTTCGGATCATGAATATCAATTTCCCTGTGTGCGATATTATAATCCCCACAAAGGATTAATTGGGGATGGGATTTTTTTAATTCCGACAGGTAAATGAAAAATTCGTCCAGCCATTTGTATTTAAAACCCTGGCGCTCATCTCCCGAAGTGCCGGATGGAAAATACGCGTTAATGAGCCGGATATCCCCAAAATCAAGCTGGATAACCCTTCCCTCTTCATCGCTTACCTGATGACCGGTTCCATACACCACATGATCCGGAAGGATCCTCGTGAATACCGCAACGCCGCTGTATCCTTTTTTCTGGGCGCTGAACCAGTAATCGTGATAACCCAGGCTGGTAATTTCTTCGTGCGCCACATTGTCTTTGTGTGCCTTGGTTTCCTGAATGCAGATCACGTCGGCGGGATCCGTTTTGAGCCAGTCCACCAGCCCTTTCTTCATGGCAGAACGAATGCCATTAACATTATAACTTACAATGCGCAGGGATGACATAAGATGAATTGTATTAAATTGGACTTGCAATTTAATCTTTGTTCACCAACAAAAGTTCATGGCGATTACTGAAGACCAGCCTGTTATTCCTTCTTCCAAACATCTGCTGTACCTCGAGGGCCCCCAGAGCAGGGGATTTGAACTCAGTTTTGCCTTTAAGGTTTTCCTGCAGACGATTATGGGAAACCGCTCTCTTTATTTTGTGGGTCCCTGCATCACCGTTTTTGGTTCGGCGAGATTTAAGGAAGATCATCCTTACTACGCAGCGGCCAGGGAATTCGGAAAAAGGATTGCGGATGCCGGACTTACCGTAATGACAGGCGGCGGACCGGGCATCATGGAAGCGGCCAACCGGGGTGCTTTTGAAAATAACGGGGCATCCGTGGGTTGCAATATCCGCCTTCCGTTTGAACAGCAGCCTAACCGTTACATGCACAAATGGATCACCTTTGATTATTTCTTTTTACGAAAGGGCATGATGCTGAAATATTCCTATGCCTTTATTGTAATGCCGGGGGGTTTTGGAACCATGGATGAATTTTTCAGTACGCTCACGCTCATTCAAACGAAGTCCATCACGCAATTTCCCATGGTACTGTTTGGGAAGGATTTCTATAAACCGCTCATGGATACCATTGAATTGATGAAAAGAGAAGGGACCATTTCCGTGGAAGACCTTTCCCTGGTGTTGTTTACAGATGATATTGATGAAGCCATGGGCCATATCAACGGCTATCTTTCCAGGAACTATGATATCCGGAAAAAAAGAAAAAGGTTCTGGTGGCTGTTTGAAAAAAAATTTCCCAAGCCTTTCCGCTAGTTAAATTTATTCCCGGAGAAAATCCGGAATGGAGATTATCTATTTTGTTTTTCTGCAGGTGGAAAAAGTAAAATAAGGCAGCGGAATCAATTAGTTGAGTTTTTTACCAACCGGAAAACTGAGTCCCAGGTTCAGCATCATTTCGTACGTGCCAAATGCCTGTTTGGCGGTTCCCTTATAGATCTTTAGCCCGGAGTATCGTGCGTAATCCAGTTTATTGGTATATTCCAGGTAAACGTATTTGAAGAAAGTGGCCCGGATGGCCCCTTCAACGCCCACGTTCCAGCCACCCACCTGAAAATGGGGATCATTTTTTGGCTGGTCAAAGAATTTATTTTCAACATGCGGGATAACGGGTCCGATCCCGGCTTTGCCAAAACCATCAATCAGGATGGTTTGTTTTTTATTCGCAACCAGGTGCCAGCGTTTCACGATATTAAACAAAAGGAAATTCGCACCGTTGTTCAGGTAATAGTAGGAAGTGCTGTCGCCGGTTGGCCCATTGTCCCGGAACAACACATGCCCGTCATACGCTTTGTTGTCCATCCGGCCTTTTATATGAACCCATTGATCGTCTCCGAATATGAATTTCGTGTGATCGAAATTGATCTCAATGCCCAGTTGTTTCTTTTTGTTGAAAATATATCCGAGCCGGTAATTGTACTGCGGAATGGTAAGCGCCTTTGTAAAAAGCTGTTCGTCCCAACCCCGGTGATCATGGCCGCTGATGTTTTTAAAAGTATAGTCGTTACCGAGTTCAGGCTGGTTGATGCGTACGTTGCTGTGGGTGTACCATTCCGTGTTATATCCCCAGGAAAAATACAGTTCGCCTTTCCTTTCTTTTTTTTTGCTCTGCCCCATGCTGAAAACAGGAATAGCCATTGCCAGCAGCATAACCCATCGCATCCTGTTTTTTTGTATTTCCATAAAAGCTTCCGTAAACGGTTAAAATGAGTGGCAAAATTACAAACAAAATACGGCTTCAGGAACCGCATTAACAGGCTGTTTACTGCTGCTGTCAGGCATCGTAATCCAGCACGGGCCTCAGCCACCTTTCTATTTCGGTTATATCCATTTGTTTGCGCCCGGCGTAATCGGTCACCTGGTCCTTATTTATTTTTCCAATGCCGAAATACTTGCTTTCCGGATTGGCGAGGTACCATCCGCAAACCGAAGATGCAGGATACATGGCCAGGGATTCTGTCAGCGTTATGCCTGTATTTTTTTCGCCGCCCAGCATCTGGAAGAGTTTGTATTTTTCAGTGTGGTCAGGACAGGCAGGGTATCCGGGAGCGGGACGAATGCCTTTGTATTCTTCCTTAATGAGTTGCTGGTTGTCCAGTTGCTCTCCCTTTTCATAACCCCAGTAGCAGGTCCTCACTTTCTTATGCAGCATTTCGGCAAATGCCTCTGCCAGCCGGTCTGCCAGGGCCTGCAGAATGATCTTGCTGTAGTCGTCCTGGTCGGCCATAAAACGCTCGATGTGCTTTTCAATACCCTGTATGGTTACGCTGAAAGCGCCGATATAATCCGTTTTGCCTGATTCGGCAGGCGCAATAAAATCCGCCAGGGAGATATTGGCCTGACCGGCTGCTTTTTTGGATTGTTGTCTCAGGAACTCCAGGTTAACGGTTCCCACATTTCCCGATTGTACGGTCACGGTATCAGCAGCGGTTGCGTTAGCGGGCCAGAGCCCGATGGCGCCGCAGGGTTTGAGCCATTTTTCCCGGATGATCTTTTGGAGAAGCTCCCGCGCATCAGCATACAGTTTGGTAGCGGCCTCTCCGATTTTTTCATCAGTCAGCAGCTGCGGAAATTTCCCATGGATCTCCCAGGCGATGAAGAATGGCTGCCAGTCAATATATTCGGCAATCTCCTCCAGGTCAGGATCCGTAATCACTTTCACACCGGTAAATTCAGGCTTTACCGGGTTAAATGCATTCCAGTCTATTTTGGTTTTATTTGCCTGGGCTTCCTTAAAAGAAAGCAATTGTTTGGTGGATTTTTTATTGGCGAAATCGGTTTTGAGTTTTTGATATTCCTTACCCAGGTTTTCCAGGAACAGGGGCTTCTGTATTTCATTGAGCAGGGTACCGGCCACCGTTACACTGCGCGAAGCGTCCAGCACATGAACAACACCGTGTGCATATTCCGGCGCGATGCGGATGGCGGTATGCATGCGGGAGGTGGTGGCTCCGCCGATCATCAGCGGTAATTCAAAATTGCGTCTTTTCATTTCCCTGGCCACATGCACCATTTCATCAAGGGACGGAGTGATCAGTCCGCTCAGTCCCACGATATCCACTTTTTCTTTTATGGCGGTTTCGAGGATCCGGTCAGCGGATACCATCACACCCAGGTCAATGATATCGTATCCGTTACATCCCAGCACCACGCCCACGATATTTTTACCGATATCGTGTACGTCCCCTTTTACGGTGGCCAGCAGAATTTTGGCAGCGCCTTTTTCTTCTGTCGTTTCTTCGCCGGTCGTATTCGCTGCTTTTCGCCTGTTAAATTTATCCAGTTTTTCCTGTTCAATAAAGGGGGTCAGCACGGCGACGGACTTCTTCATCACGCGGGCGCTTTTTACTACCTGGGGCAGGAACATTTTTCCACTGCCGAACAGGTCGCCGACCACATTCATGCCGTCCATCAGCGGTCCTTCAATCACATCCAGGGGTTTGGGATATTGCAAACGCGCTTCTTCGGTATCCGCTTCAATATAATCGGTGATGCCGTTGACCAGCGCATGCTTCAATCTTTCTTCTACCGGTGCCTTGCGCCAGCTTTCGTCTTTCTTTTCTTCCTTGCCCTTTCTTTTTACCGTTTCTGCAAAGGCGAGGAGCTTTTCCGTGGCTTCGTTGTTGTCGTTATTGCGGTTCAGGATCACCGCTTCACACAGGTCCCTGAGCACCGGATCAATTTCATCGTAAATAACCAGCTGGCCCGCATTCACGATGCCCATGCCCAGTCCGGCTTTGATGGCGTAATACAGGAATACGCTGTGCATGGCTTCGCGCACCACTTCATTCCCGCGGAAGGAGAAAGAAAGATTACTCACCCCGCCGCTGAGTTTTACCAGCGGATGCATCCGTTTCACTTCTTTGGCGGCCTCGATAAAGTCGACGGCGTAGTTGTTGTGTTCTTCCAGGCCGGTGGCTATGGCGAATATGTTCAGGTCGAATATGATATCCTGCGGGTCGAAATCCAGTTGTTGCGTGAGTATTTCATAGGCGCGGTGGGAGATGTCAATCTTCCTTTGCAAGGTATCCGCCTGTCCCTTTTCATCAAAGGCCATCACGACCACTGCGGCGCCAAAACTTTTACAGATGATGGCCTGTTCAATAAATTTTTCCTCTCCTTCTTTCATGGAGATGGAGTTGACGATGCATTTTCCCTGTACGCATTTGAGGCCCGCTTCGATGATGTTGAATTTGGAAGAATCGATCATGATCGGAATCTTCGCAATATCCGGTTCACTCTGGATGAGGTTGAGGAAAGTGGTCATGGCTTTTTCTCCGTCCAGCAGGGCGTCATCCATATTCACATCCAGTACCTGCGCCCCGTTCTCCACCTGCTGGCGCGCCACGCTCAGGGCCTCTTCATATCTGTTTTCCCGGATGAGGCGCGCAAATTTCTTCGATCCGGTGATGTTGGTCCTTTCGCCAATGTTCACAAAATTCGATTCCGGTCGCACCACCAGTGGTTCGAGTCCGGCCAGACGGAGATAGGGTTTAATGCTGTTTTCTTCACTCATGATGGACTTTTTAAGCAGCGGTTTCGACCAGGGGTAATTTCCTGGGCTCGAATCGTTTCACTTTTTCCGCAATGTGCCTGATGTGTTCGGGTGTGGTGCCGCAACAACCACCGACAATATTCACAAATCCTTCCTTCGCCCATTCTTCCAGGAAATGCGCCGTTTCTTCGGGCTCTTCTTCATAAGCTCCCATGGAATTGGGCAGGCCGGCATTGGGGTACGCGGAGGTATAACAGGAAGCCAGCCGGGAAAGTTCTTCGATGTGTGGCCGCATTTCCGCAGCGCCGAGCGCACAGTTCAAACCCACGCTCAGTGGTTTGGCGTGCGCAATGGAGGTATAGAAAGCTTCCAGGGTTTGACCGCTCAGGGTCCTCCCGCTGGCGTCGGTAATGGTGCCGCTGATCATCACCGGCAGTTCCTGCTTTTTGGTATCGCGGAAATATTTTTTAATTGCGAAAATGGCGGCTTTTGCATTGAGCGTATCAAAAATGGTTTCGATCAGCAGCAGGTCCACACCACCATCCACCAGTCCTTTCACCTGCTCATAGTAAGCATTTGACACTTCATCAAAACTTACGGAACGGAAGCCGGGGTTGTTTACGTCGGGCGACAGAGATAGTGTTTTATTCATCGGGCCGATGGCGCCGGCGATGAATTTCTGGTTGACGGTTGACGGTTGACCGTTGACAGTAAATTCTTCTATGGCCTGGCGCGCAATTTTTGCAGCGGCAACATTCAATTCATACGCCAGGGATTGCATGTGATAATCCGTCTGGGCAATGGAGGTACTGCTGAATGTGTTGGTTTCAATGATGTCCGCTCCGGCTTCCAGGTATTCGGTGTGGATTGCTTTGATGATGTCCGGTCTGGTGAGCGAAAGCAGGTCGTTGTTGCCCTTGACATCCGATTTCCAGTCCTTAAACCTTTCTCCCCGATAATCCGCTTCCTGCAGGTTATAGCGCTGGATCATGGTGCCCATGGCCCCGTCAATAATGAGAATACGCCGATCCAATGCCGATTTGATATTTCCCATAATGATGAAATTTTACGTGAGTACGCGGCGGATTGCCGTATGCGGGCGGACAAGCTAAGAAGATGGGCTGTAAACGGAGGCAAAGTAAAATGAGGACTTTCCCGGCGTTTATTAGTTCAGTTAATCCCCTTAAGGTGTCAGGCCGAACAATAAACAAATCTGCCTGTCAGCGGGCAAATTTACAGCATAATCGCGTAAATATCAAAACTCATGCACTGCCTGGCAGTCCTCAGCGGTGGGACACGTAACTTTCCACCGGCAGCCGGTTGCTGATGGATCTGGCCAGGGTCATCTCATCCGCGTATTCCAGTTCGCCACCAAAGGAAATACCCCTGGAAATGGTAGTGACTTTCACGGGCAGCGAAGCCAGCTTTTTCTGGATATAATAGATGGTGGTATCCCCCTGGATATTCGGATTGAGTGCAAATATGATTTCCTCAACCCCTTCTTTCTTAACCCGGTCAACCAGCGAATCTATAAAAAGCTGTTCGGGACCTACACCGTCGAGCGGTGAGATGATTCCCCCGAGCACGTGGTAGGTGCCGCTGAATTGCTGGGTGCTTTCAATGGCAATCACATCCCGGATGGTTTCCACCACGCAGATCATGTCCTGCCTCCGCATGGAGTTTGCGCAGATGGAACAGATATCCCCGTCGGACACATTATGACAACGTTGGCAGAACCGGATCTCCTGTCTCATTTTCAAAACGGTTTCGCCAAAACCCTGGGCGACAGAGGGATCCTGCCGGAGTAAATGAAGGACCAGCCGGAGGGCGGTTTTTCTTCCGATACCCGGCAATTTGGCGAACTCATTCACCGCTGCTTCCAATAGGACCGAAGAAAATTGCATCGCGTAAAATTACAAAGTAATATCCACTTCATTGTCCCAGTTTGACTTCACGGTGAGCTTGCGCCCAATGGGCTGAACCTTTTCCGGCTGCCGGTGTTCAAAGAAATTTCCCGGGTCCCAGACCCCGTTCTGATTGTCGTCGTACAGGATACGCAGGTCGTAATCTCCGGGATCGAACAGTTTATTGGTATACCGCAGGGATTTGCCAAAAACATAGCTCTTGATCAGTTTGTCATTCTGGTAAAACAGGAGTACCGGATGATGGCTGAGGTCCAGGTTTCTAAACCGTAAAAGCAGGGTGCCATAATCCGATTCCTTTTTGGTGGCAAAAGATATGGTATCTGTTTTAAGCAGTTTTTCACCCAGCGTATCTTCCGCGAAATCTTTTTCCAGTACCAATTGGTATTTGGTATCGGCTGCCCATGGGTAATGGAGGGTGACCTTTGTATGCAGACTGTCTTCCACAAAATGATGGGTGCTGATGTTCTTAAAACTGTCCACGGTGAAATGCACTTTCGACGAATCAAAATATTTAATGGGAACAGCGAACCGGAATTCAAACTGGTCGTGCAGGTCCAGCAATCCATTGGGAATATTTCCGGATACGGAAAGGCGTTTGGGTTTATCCCTGTCCTCTTTCTTCGGTTTGGGCGGGGGTGTATTGAGCAGCGGCTTCCTGGCTTTTTTTTCTCCGCTGGTATCTGAATAGGCATACAGTTGCGGAGCCGTTTTATTGGAGGTAAGCACCACGGGGCTGTCGGCGAATGCGAATATCTGTGCTTTGGAAGAATACGTGTGAAATCCGGATTCATCTTTCAGTGCATACAAAGCATAGGTGCCGGGTTTGAGGTGATCAAACACATAGTTCCCGGAACTGTCCAACCGGGCGATATAACGGGGTTTTTCTTTCACCACCGCGGAATCATCCAGTTTATCATGCAGTAAAACAATGAGGGTACTGTCCGGCTTGCCGGTGCCGGCCATAGTTACCCGGCCGGTGAACCGGAGGGAATCAATATAACTGCCCGTGGAGAAAACATAAGTAAAATTCTTCAGCACATTGCCTTCGTGATTATCCATCACGGCTTTTCCAAAATTGAAGGCATAGGTTGTGTTTGGCTGAAGGCTGTCCTTGATTCGAATGGTCATGGTTTTCAGCTTGAACTCCACATTCGGCTGGTTTTTCGGAACGGGGGACACGATCAGGTTTTGGCGGACATTCTTCAGATCAATGTATTCATCGAAGGTGAGCACGATCTTGTTGCCGTTGAAATGCAGCACATTTTCATCCGGTTCGGCGGATACCAATACGGGGGGGAGACTATCCTTTGGACCACCTGTTGGCGGGATCATATTGGCACAGCCGGTAACCCCCGGAAACCGGAGCAGGATGATGCCAACCAGTAGCAGCGATAGAAAGGTTTTCATATACTTAAAATCCCGTGCAAACTTAGTTGACCGGGTCGGGATTTTATCAGATTTATGATTTTATAAAGAGCTGTGTTCTTCTTCATCTTCCGTGATGGCGGCGATGTCCAGTTGGTTGGTCTTTACAAAGCGGCACCAATGGCAATCTTTCTTACCGCAGCCGGTATAAAATGCATGGTTTTGGATCTTTTGCCAGCTGTCCGTGATCTGCCGGGTAACCATCTCCGTATCCTCCGGCGTGATGATCAGTTTTATCTTGTGGTAATTTTTTTTGTTGTCCGGTTCCACAAAGTCAAATTCTGAACTCACCACCTGCCAGTCACGCTTCGACTGCTGATCCAGCAACAATTTATAAAACCCGGCCTGGCGCCAGTAGTCGCCTCCGTTGGGGTCCTTATCCGACGGGCGGGCCAGTTTGGGTTTTGCGTTATCCGGGTTGCCGGTTTTATAATCCACCACGTTCACCAGTTTGCCGTCAAATTCCAGCTTGTCCAGTTTCCCTTTCAGGGGAACGCCCTGTATGGCCACGTTACGGACGGATCTTTCAATGCTCACGATTTTATTCCAGGAATGCAGGTATCGCTGGTAGTATGCCGGTAAAATGATGTGTCCATATTCCATTCTGCGGGCGAACTGTTCTGTCGTGAAACTCTCCCGGTGCCGGTTCATGTACCATTCGAAGGCGGAGAGAAAAAAATGAATGTCGGCAAACTGGTTGTTATTATCCTGCATGTTCCGGAACAGTTGCTCCAGGGCATAGTGGACCGCAGAACCGAACTCCGTGTTTTCATTTTTTGGCGAAGGGATGCGGAGCAGATTTTTATAATAGAATTCCAGCGGGCAATTCAGGAAATTATTCAGGGCCGTCACGTTCATCTGGAAATTATCCAGCAGGCGGTTCACAAAATCCATTTCCATCCTTTCTATTTCGGGGGCGTGTTCACCATTCAGCAACAGGAACTGGAAATCGGTGATGGCTTGTGCGGGTACTTCCGGTATCTCTGTATCCAGTCCGAATCCGGAACGTAATTCTTCAATGAAAACGGAAGGTTCGGCATCTTTGCCATCGTTCCGGAAACGACTGTAAGAAATGGCCAGATGGGTTTCGGCACGGGTGAGGGCCACATAGAAGAGCCTTCTCAGTTCTTCGTTGTCCCTGTCTTTTTCAAGGGAGATATAATGATCGACCAGTTCATCGTAATCGGCCTCACCCACTTTTGGCAGGAAGAGGGTGATGGGATAATGAAAGGCGCTGGCGGGTTTTCTTTTTTTCTCCCAGTAATGCGCGTTGCTCCCTGCGATAAAGACATATTCAAACTCCAGTCCCTTGGAACCATGAGCCGTCAGCAGGTTGACGGAATCCGCATGGCCATTCACTTCTATGAGCGGGAGGGGAATGGCTTCCTTATCCATCAGTTCAATATGGGTGACCAGTTCCTGCAGGTTCATGGAAGGATTACGGCGCGTTTCTTCCTTGATGAAATCAAAAAAGCCCGTCAACACCTGCAGCATCTCTATTTTTTTCGGGCTCTGCATGGTTTCGTTCAGTATGCCCGTTTCCCGCAAAATGCATTCAAACAAAGATTGCAGGGTGGTATTGGAAACCTGGCCGATCAGGGATTCCAGGGTGCGGCCGGCAGCTACGAGCCGGGGATTTAACGGCTGGGAAAAAAGGTCGCGGACCGGCTGATTGCTTTTATCGCTGAGCCATTTGCGCAGAGAGGTTTTTTGCGGCGTATATTGTTTCTGGCCCACCTCGGCCGTGAGGGTGGCTATGTCGATGGCCGGAATATGGAACCATTCTGCATGCAGGATTTCAAATAGCATTTCATCGCCGCTGAAGGGAATGGCGTGTTCGGTGGCCAGGTAAGAAAAGAGCAGGAGAACCTTATTGATCAGCGGATCCCGAAGCAGGTTAATGCTCCGTTTGCTGTATACAGGCAGGTTTTTCAGTTTGAAATACTGCAGCAGTTCCTCACCATATTTATTTTCCTTGTAGATGATGCCGATCCTGCCGGGCAAAACGTTCTGACGGAGCAGTTCTTCCACGCGGGAAACGATGTCGATCATTTCGAGCCTTTCGGAATCGTATTCCCGGATCACGGGCAGGTGGGTGAGATAACGGTTGCGCTCATGCGAAGAGGTGAGCTCCTTATTCAACCCCTCCATCCGGTTGACGAGCCTTTCCGTATTGGCGCTGATGAGTGTTTTTGAAATATCCAGGATGGGCTGGGTGGAGCGGTAGTTGTCCGTGAGCACAACGGTCAGCAGGTCCTTCTGATAGCGGCCGGCAAAATCCATCATGTTATTCATGCTGGCGCCCTGGAACCGGTAAATGCTCTGATCGTCATCTCCCACCACAAACACATTGGGTTTATCCCAGAAATTGATCAGCAGTTCCACCAGTCTGTTTTGCGTTCCGCTGGTATCCTGGTATTCATCCACGAGGATATACAGGAATTTTTCCTGATAGCGGCGGAGCAGCAATTCATTCTCCGAGAAGGCCCGGATCACCCAGTTGATCATGTCGTCAAAATCATAGCGGCTCTTGCTGTACATCAGCTTCTGGAAGGGCTCAAATTCCCGGGCCGCCGCAAGCAGCTTATCCATCTGCTCTTTTTCCTTATCGAGGTCAGGTCGTTTTTTGTCGCCTTTTTTATAACCCTTTCCGTTTTTTTTATACCGGTACACTTCACTTTCTTCAATGGCGGCGAGGTATTCCCCGATTTTCTGCTCTATAAAAGCCGGCGTCCAGCCTTCTCTTTTCATGGTGCTGAACAGGGATCGCAGGTTCGGCACTTCATAATAGGCATCGCTGCGGAACCTTTTGAGCGGATGATTTTTCGGGAAGGAATCGATGAGCAGCTTAAGGTATTGGATTTGTTCCAGGACGGAAACGGGATCGAGACTTGTTTTTTCAAACAGGGAAAGATTGTCCTGGATGATGTCGTTGCAGAAAGCATGAAAAGTATAAATATTCACTTTATAGGCATCGGGACCGATGAAGGACATCAGGCGGCGGCGCATGGCGATGGCGCCCGCATCTGTATAGGTGAGGCAAAGGATATTGCCGGGATCGGTGTCTGTTTCCAGAAGGATCTTTCCGATCCGGGCTCCAAGGATCTGTGTTTTTCCCGTTCCGGGACCGGCAATTACCATCACCGGACCCTCCAAAGTATCCACTGCCTGCTTCTGGGCGGCATTGAGATGCTGGTAAAGCTGTCTAAATACTTCGTTTTGATTCATAAAGCCATAAAAAGGTATTCAAAATCCGGAAACTTTCTTAAATCCGGAATATTATTCCTTCCGTTTTATCGTTATACATCGGTAAAATCCGATATAATCCGAAATATGAAGAACCCCCAGTCGTTCAAAATTTTCATTGTTGAAGATGATTTGTGGTATGGCTCCATGCTGGAGCATTATCTTTCCCTGAATCCGGAATACGAAGTTAAACGATTTGAATCACCCGATGATTTCTTTGGCAAGCTTCATGAAGTGCCCGATGTGGTTACCCTGGATTATTCCCTGCCCGGAAGTGACGGCACTGAAGTGCTGCGCAAGATCAAGGAATTCAATCCCGATATCCGGGTGATCATTATTTCCGGTCAGGAAGACGTGGCCACGGCCATCAATCTTTTAAAGAACGGCGCATTCGATTATATCGTAAAAGACGATGACACCAAGGACCGTCTCTGGAACAGCATCCTGCATCTGCGGGAGATCCGCAACCTCAAAGAGGAAGTGGAGAGCCTGAAAAATCAGGTCGGCCGTAAATACGACTTTTCCCAGATCATCATAGGCAAGAGCGAACCGATGGAGAAAGTATTTGCTTTAATTGAAAAAGCATCCAAAACAAACATCACGGTATCGGTGACCGGCGAAACAGGTTCCGGTAAGGAACTGGTGGCCAAAGCCATTCATTATAATTCTGAAAGACACAAACAACCCTTTGTGGCCGTGAATGTGGCTGCCATTCCCAAGGAGTTGCTGGAAAGTGAATTGTTCGGGCATGAAAAGGGATCCTTTACCGGTGCGGTAACCCGCAGGATCGGAAAATTTGAAGAAGCGGATAAAGGCACCCTGTTCCTGGATGAGATCGGTGAGCTGGACATCAACCTGCAGGCCAAACTGCTGCGGGTGTTGCAGGAAAGGGAGATCACGCGCATCGGCGCCAACTCCGTATTACCCATCAATGTGCGGATCATCGTAGCCACCCATAAGAACCTGCTGGAAGAAGTAAAAAATAAAACTTTCCGGGAGGATCTTTATTACCGCCTGGTCGGCCTGCCCATTCATCTTCCTCCTTTACGGGAAAGAGGGACGGACATTCCGGTGCTGGCCAAAAATTTTGTGGATAGCTTCTGCAAGGAGAATAAGATCATGCGCAAAGTGCTTACCCCGGAGGCCCAGCAAAAACTCACGTCCTATCCGTTTCCCGGTAACGTGCGGGAGCTGAAATCCATTATGGAACTGGCCGTGGTGATGAGTGATGAAGAATCCATTTTACCGGAACACATTACGCTGAATGCATCCACCAGCATCAGCGACCTGCTGAATCGCGAGACCACCTTAAAAGAATTTGAAAGCCAGATCATACAGCATTACCTCGACAAGTACGACAAAGACGTGCTGCTGGTCGCGCGGAAACTGGACATTGGGAAATCCACTATTTACCGGATGATACAAAATGGCGAATTAAAAAGTAAATAGGAAACCCTTTTTTCATTCTGTGCAAAAATATCCATGTCAAAAACCAGGACAGATAAAAGGTTGAATGGAAAAACCATACTGGTTGCCGAAGACGTTGTGCTGAACCAGCACCTTACCAGGCAAATCCTGGAATCCAGCGGGGCCGTGGTGGTTATCGCCAACAACGGCTCAGAGGCACTCGATTATATAAAGCGACAATATTTTGATTGCATCCTGATGGACGTGCAGATGCCGGAGATGGATGGTATTGAGGCCACGGAGGAGATCCGCCGGCTGCCCGATCCGGTGATGTCGTCTACACCCATCATTGCGCTGACGGCGAATTCCCAGGCAGAGGACCTGCTTAAATACCAGCGTGCCGGCATGGACGATTTTCTCGCCAAACCATTCGACGAGGCCCTGTTGCTCAGCGCCATTCTCAGCAATGCCAAAAAGAAAAAAGAAGTGATATCGGATGCAAACGGCAGCGATCTGTATGATCTGACCATGATCCGATCTGTTTCCGGCGGTGACCCGGTCTTTATAAAAAAGATGATCCTGCTATTTATTGAAACTGTTCCGCAGAATGTGAAAGAGCTGGTGGACGCCACCGATACGCAAAACTGGGAGCAGGTTTCCAAGATGGCCCATAAATTAAAATCCACCGTGGATTCCATGGGCATCAAGGCGATTCACGGCGATATCCGGAAAGTGGAAGCCGATGCCAAAGCCCGTACAAATCTGGATCATTTACCGTATATGGTAAAACAGGTGGAAACAATTGTTTCCCTTTGCATACGGCAGCTTCATAAAGAAGTGGCCAATTAGTTTTTACCCCGCCCGAACGATTCTTCTCCACAGGCTGTTAGGTTCATCGCAGATTTACGCTATTCCCAAACTTTTGCACCTTGTTCCCATTATGGGAAAAACAGGGTTTACTGACTCATCCTAATTATTTGCAAATGAAACCCTTACAGACGAGCTGAAACCCGGCATCTTTTTTCGATATAAGTGGTATTAACTACTAACCCATGTATCCGACATCATCTCCGGGAATATTTATTGTGGAAGACAATCCAATGTATCAGCAACTGATTGCCCGGGAGCTGGAAGCCTTTGGTGGCCGCTTATTCTTTTATACCAGCGGGGAAGGCTGTCTTGCCGGGTTAAACCATCATCCCTCCATGGTGGTCCTGGATTACAGTCTGGATGGCCAGATCAACGGACTGGAAACCCTGGTAGAGATCCGTAAATTTGACCCCTCCATATTTGTCATTCTATTTTCCAGTCAGCGGGAAGTGCAAAGTGATGAAAACCTGGCGCGGTACGGCCGGTTTGATTTTATCGAAAAAAGGGACCAATCCTTTTCCCTGCTGAAGCAGCTGGTGAAAGCCAGGATGAGCTGGTAAGTGAGTCCGGATCTCAATCAGCCCGGGATCCTCGAAATATATTTTTCTATCTGTTTGATCTGATCTACGATCTGCGAGGTGGTGGGCTTCAGGTTTTTTGCTTTCCGGAAGAACTCTTTTGCCGCCCGGAATTCCCTTTTTGTCATCATGATGGAGCAGAGCTGCAGATAAGCCGCGGCCTGATTTTCCTTGTCGGGCAGGCCCTTGCTGAGCGCCTGGCGGATCAGTCCTTCCGCCTTGCGGATATCGTTTTTCTGCATGGCTAGCATACCCATCTGGAGGAGGCTTGCGCCTTCGGCTTCTTTCATGGGCATGCCGAGGTCGAGGCCCTTCCGCATATTTATTTCCGCCCCGTCAAAATCCTGTTTCATCATGGCGATATTTCCCTTGAGGGTATAGTACACGGACCGGATGGGTTTATAGAGCAGGCCGGGAAAGCGGATGGTGGACAGCACTTTTTCCGCTCCCTCGAGGTTTCCGGATTCCATGTGTTCCTGGATCAGGCGGAGGGGTCCGAAAAAGAAATGGCCAAAGATGAGGATCACGCCCACGAGGTAGAGCAGGAAAGCGGGCCAGAAGCTGCTGTAGATATTGGTGACTACGCCCAGCACGATCAGGACGATGGCGGTTTGCAATCTGTATTTGATGAGTAGGCTGTAGAACTTCATAACCTGTTTTTGGGAGGGCAAAGATAGGTTAAGTTTCAGCGAACGGGAAGAGTGGATCCCGGCTTATTGGCCCGGGGCGTCTCAGAAGCGGTCATTATTTACTTCGATCCAGAAACCGTCGGGGTCCTGGAGATAGATCTGGGACACTTTATCCGGGCGGGGCTGAATCACCTTCTGATCTCCGGCCCAGTTGCCATAGCGGACATTCATCTGGTCCAGGTGTTTCATGAAATCGGGAACCGAGGAAACGGAGAAAGCCAGATGGATATTGATGTCGTGGGGAATATCGGATCTGGCGCCGCTGACCACATGGAGTTCGCCGTGGTTGCCGAGGTTAAACCAGGTATGGCGGTGGTCGTGAAAGGGTTCGGGTATGGTATCCAGCAGCATTACATCGTGATAAAAAGCCGATGCCCGGGCCAGGTCGGTGACATAGATGGTGGTATGGTTAAAATGGGGTTTGGGCTGCGCCCGGGTAATATTAGAAATAAAAACGATCAGTAAAAGGGGGAAATATTTTGCCATCCGTTGCATATGGAAAGATTTGGGTAATGAAGTTAGGGTGAAAGGAAATCTTCTGGCAGAAAATCTTACTTTTGCCCCCTTCATTTGAAGCGGTCCCGTAGTTCAATGGATAGAATAGAAGTTTCCTAAACTTTTGATGCAGGTTCGATTCCTGCCGGGACTACTAATACCAGTTTGAAAAAGTTAAGACCCGCATAAAACTCAGTGTTTATGCGGGTTTTAGCATTTTGGGTATTCCGGGGTTTACCCCATTTTACCCCCCTGAACACCCTAAAAAGGTGAGCAAAAAGGTGAGCAGGATTTTTGTGGTCTTTTGCTCACCGGAATATGCTGAAACGCTTTACTGTATTGCGTTTTACAAAGTTGAAGAGGAGAAAGATCTGGAGAAGTTAGAAGTATCAATTTTTTAAAAAGGTGAGCAAAAGGTGAGCAAAACGTAAGCATATGAAAAAGACAAAGAATGCCGATTTTTCAATCAATTTCAGGTTAAACAATCAGAGGTTAAAAGATGGGAAACCCGCCATCTATCTGCGTTTGACCGTGGGTAATCGGCGGGCTGAAATAGCAACCCATCAGTATATTGAGACTCTGCTTTGGGACCAAAAAATGCAATATGCCCGCGGAAAGACCGAAGCAGCCAGTAAGATTAACAGCAGCTTAAATATCGTAAAAGCGGATCTGCAAAAGCATTACAAC
>DASRLM010000476.1:0-6480 GCA_035648455.1 Puia sp.
AATATGGTCTTTTCAATCGGTTTCAAAAGGATATGATCATTTGCGGTGACCCTTATTTCAGGTGCCTGAACAACGCAATGTTAATCGCGGTCATTTCACCAGCACCGGATATTTTTTTGATTTCGAGGAGTTTTCTTCCAATGGCTAAAGAAGTTGCCTGGAATGATTCCGGTTTTCGGGATGCCGGACTTGCTTTAACAGATGACTTACGGTTGGATTTCATAAATAAAGGATCCCCTCCATAACGAAAGGATCCTTTATTTTATGCGAATTGCTTAACAAAATTCGTTGAACGCGGCAATCAGGTTGTGGGCGATCATCTGGGCGGACCTTCCTTCAATCTGGTGGCGTTCAATCATATGCACGAGTTGTCCGTCTTTAAATAATGCAACGGCAGGTGATGATGGCGGATAGGGCAACAAACGCTCCCGGATGGTTCTTACCGCATCGATATCAAAACCGGCAAAACTGGTGGTTAAATGTTCGGGTTTTTTAGAGGCATTGGCCACAGCCAGCAGCACACCGGGCCTGGCCGTTCCTGCGGAACAACCGCAAACTGAATTGATCATTACCAGGGTGGTTCCTTTCTGATCCAGTTGACTGGCAACGGCTTCGGGGGTCTTTAATTCGCTGAATCCATTTTCTGTCAGCTCTTCTTTCATCGGAATGACTATTTCTGCAGGATACATTATTTACTTTTTTTTTAATAACACAAAATTAGTTAAAAAGTTCATTCAAATTCATCCGCTTTTGTCACCAGATCCGGTTGAAGAATGCAATTGTGTCGTTAAATAATGAACTGAAGAGACACAATGACGTGGGTTTTATCGAAATCCGGGTATGGTATAGCCTTTGTCCGTACGGGTTATCCAAATCATTTATCAACTATTAAAAGATAAAAATTATGACACTCGTAAAAGTAAACAACAGGCCTTTTGGAAATTTTTTCGGAGATTTTCTGACCGAATTTCCCTCTGTGGCAAAATCTTTTGCCCAGGATGCACTCCAGTTTCCTGAAACCAACATTCACGAAACGCCGGATGCCTATCATCTGGAATTAAATGTTCCCGGACGTTCCAGGGAAGATTTTAAAATTCAGGTGGATCAGGGATTAATCAACATCAGTTATGAAAAGAAAGAAGAAGCCCCTGCTTCTGATGATTACAAAACCCTTCGCCGGGAATTTTCTTACAAAAGCTTCAAACGCAGTTTCACCCTTGATAGTACCGTTGATCCCAATGGCATTCAGGCGAAATATGAGAATGGTTTGTTAAAACTGCTCTTACCAAAAAAGGACGAAGTTAAACAAGGTGCACGTCAGATCAACATTGACTAATCCGCACTTTAAGAAGCATTTGCAGTCAGTTGGTTTTGTTCAATCCCTTCCCGTTTGGGGAGGGATTTTAATTTATGACTTTGTAGTATAACCCCGCTTAGTTAATTTCGGGCATAATTTTGCCCCGGATTATCCATGAATAAAGCCAGACTCAATACAAATATCGCATTGATCGTTGTTGGAATGCTCCTAAGCATTCCAGGCTTTAGTCAGAACCCTGACGCCAGATTGCCCGTTGGTATTATGGATTCCCTTAGGAAAACGGTGCTGGATTCCCTCCGCCAGTCAGAAGACACCATTTTGCGGATCCGCAACCTGAACCCCTATCTTACGCTGCATGTGGACTCCACCATGACTTACGCCCTGGAGATCAATAAAAACCCATCCCATTATTTCTGGTATCTTAAAAACTCGCCGCTGGGCCTGAAGATCAACAAGGACAACGGATTGCTTTCTTTCAAGGCAGATAAATCCTATTTCCTTTCCGGCCGGCTGAAATATGATTACCCCTATAAGGTAAGCGTTGGTGTCCAGAACCTGCATGAACCCAATGAACGGGTGGATACTTCTTTCACCATATTGTTTTTTACCACGGATATTATTCCTTCCCATTTAAAACCGACTGTAAACGGCACCCTTTATATTGAAGAAGGTGATACCGTAAATTTTAAAGTGGAATGTGAGGAAGGAAGTTTTCCGGTGGAATCCATCAGCTTTTATTCGAATGTTCCGCTTAAAAACTATACGATCGTAAAAAAATGTGATGATGATTTCATCTGGAGCCCTGCTTTCGATTTCATCAAGGATACGGACAGCGGTAAACAAAAGCTGGTT
The DNA here is from genome assembly GCA_035648455.1 of Puia sp. Classification (GTDB taxonomy): domain Bacteria; phylum Bacteroidota; class Bacteroidia; order Chitinophagales; family Chitinophagaceae; genus Puia. Next base: position 2,171 of record DASRLM010000476.1, read on the forward strand.
GTACTCAACTTTGTCGGGATCAATAAATTCTATGCCAAGGACACGGCCGTTGTAAAAATATACGTGAAGGATGCAATCAATTATCCGGTTATGCTGCAGGAATACCAGCGAACGGTAAAAACCGTGACCATGTACATTCTTCAGTTGAAATACGCATTCGTACAACTGGATAAAAAAGTAAAGAACACCAAAAGTACCCGGACCACCTTTGACCTCACTACCGCTTCTTCCGCTTTGGGTGGTACCGTTTTCTCTTCCGCCAGCAGCCCTTCGGCGCAGAATACCGGCCGGATCCTGCCGAGCGCCGGAGTTGCTCTCGTTCCGGTAAAAGAGGCCGTTGCCCCTACCAAAACGGCAGAACAGAATTCAGCTTCCCTGGTCCGGTCCTCCATTAAACGGCTCGAATACCAGTTGCATGAAAATTCACTGTCCGGCGAAAGGGACGCCGAGGTGATAAAGAAAATAAATACATTGAAAGGGGAAATGAAGCAGATCCAGATACAGCTGATTGAAGTACCGATAGATGAAAACTCCAACATGACGGAAGAACAGCTGAACGAATACATCAACAGCAAAAAGGTCAGCAAAAAATATAAACTGAAAAGGCGTTAGACTCCGCTCCTGCCGGAAATCCTTATTTATACCCGAGTATTTTCAACATGCTCTGTGCCGTTTGTTCCTTGGCATAAAGCCAGTCCACCAGTTTACCGTTTTTATCATAGTTCATCAGTACGTGTTTTGGCGAAGGGATCAGGCAGTGCTTGATGCCCCCGTAACCACTGATCTGATCCTGGTATGCGCCGGTATGGAAAAAGCCGAGGTACAGCGGTTCGCCGTTGTTGAGTTTAGGCAGGAAAACTTCGTTGATATGTTCCTCTGAGTCATAATAATCGTGGCTGTCGCAGGTTATTCCACCCAGCACTACCCGCTGGTATTCCACATCCCATTTGTTGATGGGCAGCATCAGGAATCGTTCCCCGATACCCCAGGTATCGGGAAGGGTGGTAATGAAAGACGAGTCAATCATATACCAGATCTCGCGGTCATTCTGCATTTTCTGACCAACCACGCTGTAAATGTGCGCCATGCTTTCACCCACGGTATAACTGCCGAATTCGGTAAAGATGTGCGGCATGGGTACGTGGTTTCTTTTGCAGGCTTTTTTGATATTGCCCACGATCTCATTGATCATGAACTGGTAATCGTATTCAAATCCGAGGGAATGTTTTATGGGAAAACCGCCACCGATATTGATGGAATCGAGTTCGGGACAGATCTTCTTTAACTGGCAATACAGGTTGATCACTTTATTCAGTTCGCTCCAGTAATAGATATCATCCTTGATGCCTTTGTTCAGGAAAATGTGGAGCATCTTCAGCTGGAAACGGTCCTCATTGCCTTCAATCTTGTCCACGTAAAATTCCAGCACGTCCCGCGGCCTGAATCCCAGTCGCGAGGTATAAAATGGAAAATTCGGTTCTTCTTCCGCAGCTACCCGGATGCCCAGTTTAAAGGGAACTTTTACCGATTTTTTATATTGCTGCAGTTCTTCTTTGTTGTCGAGCACCGGGATCACATTCTTGAAACCCGTATTCAGCAGCGAGGCGATCCGGCTGGTGTAGGTCTTCTGTTTAAATCCATTACAGATCACATAGGTCTCTTTGCTGATCTTTTTGCGCGCGTAAAGCTTTTTGATGATGTCAATATCGTAGGCGTAGGAAGTCTCCAGGTGGATGTCGTTGTTAAGTGCTTCTTCCACCACATAGGAGAACTGGGAACTCTTGGTGCAGTAGCAATAAAAATACTTGCCTTCATAGCGGTGCCGCGCTATGGCCGTGGCAAACATCTTCTTTGCTTTTTTTATCTGCATGCCGATCTTGGGCAAATAGGAAAGTTTCAGGGGCGTACCGTACTTATCGATCAGGGCTTTGATATCAACCCCGTTGAATTCGAGATAATTTTCCTTCACCTCGAAGCCTTCCTGGGGAAAATTGAACGTCTGTTTCACCAGATCGGCATACGTGTTGTTCATGGATTCAGTCGGGTTAATGATGGCTGGTAGTTTTAGAAGTGAAGAAATTTAAGGTACAAAAGTAATTTTTTGAAAACTGTTCCCAAAATAAAAGAGGTTCCTTAAAAGTATATCATAACTTTTAAGAAACCCCGGGAAAAAAGAAATGCTTTTATTTTACGGAAGAAATCAGCTGTTTGAACACTTCCGGTTCGTTCATGGCGATATCAGCCAGTACTTTCCGGTCCAGCGTAACCCCTTTTTCGTTGAGCAGGTGGATGAAACGGGAATAAGTTAATCCCTCTTCCCTTACCGCTGCGTTGATACGGGCGATCCACAGGGCCCGGTATTCCCTCTTCTTTAATTTGCGGCCGACATAACGGTATGTGAGGCCCTTTTCCAAAACATTTTTGGCTACGGTATATACATTTTTACGTTTTCCGTAAAAACCTTTGGCCTGTTTGAGTATCCGTTTTCTGCGGGCTCTGGAGGCAACCGCATTTACTGAACGTGGCATATAGAAATAATTTGAAAATTAGGTGATTTGATAATTTGAAAATGCTTTCGGCCCCGCTACAGGGTTTATTTCAATCTCAGTAACCGCTTTACAAAATCCTGGTTGGCATGATGAATAAAGCCCTTCTTTTTCATGAGGCGTTTCCGCTTCTTGGATTTTTTGGTGAGGATGTGTCTTTTGAAAGCTTTCTGGAAAGTGATCTTCCCGGTGCCGGTGATTTTGAATCTTTTTTTGGCACTCGAGTTTGTTTTAACCTTGGGCATCTTGTGATGAGGTTTAAAATGATACCCTGCTGGCGGATCTGCACGGGCAAATCACTTAGGGGGCCATTTGGGCAATCGGGTCATTCCGCTTCCGGCATGAACCCGCCATTAAAATGGAGCGCAAAGCTATGATTATTTTTTAGAAATACGGGAATAATATACTGATATTTATACCCGTATCACGCAATATAAGGAAGGCATTTATCCTTATTTTAACTGTTTTCCACTATTTTTGCCTCCCTTAAAAATCTCAGATTAATACATCATGGACAAACTGATTTATCTGGTGCCGCTCATGGGAATCGTCGGCCTGCTGTACACTTTTGTGAAGTTTAAATGGGTTGCCAGGCAGGAAGAGGGCACCGACCGTATGAAAGAGATCAGCCGCCATATTGCCGAAGGGGCAATGGCTTTTCTAAAGGCCGAATGGCGTATTCTCGGCTATTTTGTAGTTATTATGGCCCTGCTGCTGGGTTTTATGGCCAGCACCAACCCCCACTCCAACTGGTCCATTTCCGTTGCTTTTATCCTGGGTGCCGTTTTGAGTGCAACAGCCGGTTACATCGGTATGCGCGTAGCCACCAAGGCCAATGTACGTACGGCCCATGCCGCCCGTACCAGCCTGAGCAGGGCTCTTAAAGTTTCTTTTACCGGGGGTTCCGTGATGGGTTTGGGTGTGGCCGGTCTGGCCGTTTTGGGACTGGGGGGCCTTTTCATTATTTTAAAAGCCATTTTTGCTCCGGACGGAGTTGTGAATTCAGATGAAATGCTCCGGACCATAGAGGTCCTGACCGGGTTTTCCCTGGGTGCAGAATCCATCGCTCTTTTTGCCCGTGTCGGCGGCGGTATTTATACCAAAGCTGCCGATGTGGGCGCTGATCTCGTGGGAAAGGTGGAAGCCGGTATTCCGGAAGATGACCCCCGCAATCCAGCTACCATTGCCGACAATGTGGGTGATAATGTGGGTGATGTGGCCGGTATGGGCGCAGATCTGTTCGGATCCTATGTGGCTACGGTACTGGCGACCATGGTGCTGGGACAAGAGACCGTTTCCGATGATGCCTTTGGCGGCATGTCTCCCATCCTGCTGCCCATGATGATTGCCGGTGTGGGCATTCTCTTTTCCATTGTGGCCACTTTATTTGTAAAAATCAGCGAAAACGCCAGTGTGAATACAGCAAGCGTTCAAAAAGCGCTGAACATGGGCAACTGGGGCTCCATCATTTTGACCGCCATAGCCTCCGTGGGACTTGTTTACTGGATCATGCCGGAAAGCATGACCCTTCGCGGAATAGAATTTACCAAATGGGGTGTACTCGGAGCCATTGGCGTAGGGCTGGCTGTAGGAACCCTGATGAGTCTGATTACGGAATATTATACGGCCATCGGCAGAAGGCCGGTTCTTTCCATCATTCGTCAATCCTCTACCGGCCATGCCACCAACGTAATCGGGGGACTGGCAGTTGGCATGGAATCCACCTGCCTTCCTATCCTCGTGCTGGCAGGCGGTATCTGGGGA
>DASRLM010000477.1:0-2039 GCA_035648455.1 Puia sp.
TTACTGGATACTCATTATTTGATTTGGGCAATTGTTGATTCAAAGAAAATATCAAAAAAGATAAAGTAGCTGATCAGCGATCCGGAACAGGAGATTTTTGTCAGTACGATTAGTCTCTGGGAAGTTTCACTGAAACCGTCACTCGAAAAAATGAAGATCGCCGGATTCGGCCCGGAGGATATATCTGAGATTTGTACAAGAATCGGATTCGAAATCATTGAGCTGTCTGTTACGGACAACAGCTCCTACCATCAACTGAAAGCTTTCCATCATAAAGATCCGTATGACCGGATGCTCATTTGGCAGGCAATCCGAAATGGATATACTTTGATAAGCGCGGATGAGCAGGTGAACAAATATTGATCGGAGGGATTGAATCTGTTTGCCAAATAATTTCTACTTATCCGGACATCGTCCTTTCCGCGCCACTGATTTTATTTTAAATCTCAGAAAATGAACATGTATTCAGCAAATGGCTACCATCTCTCCACTCTGAATTCTGGTGCGGGATACTCAGACCAGGATGGCATAGCTATTTTACCGTAAAAGCGGGAATAATTAATGGTTTTACAGTTATTTATTCAATAAATAACTACTTAACACGATATGACGAGGTAAAAAAGGAGTTACAGAATATTGTTGATATGCCCGATAAAGATATCAGCCGGATGATTATCTTTCTACATCAGAACAAAGGGATATTCCCCAGGCGCAGGCGCCATGATTTTTCTAAACTGACAGATAGAGAAATAAGCAACATGCAGATGGCTTACAGGAGAATATTTGAGTTAGACGGATAAATTTTCAGGATCGCCCCGGGCAAAGAAAAGCCTTGCAAATTTTATTTGCAAGGCTCATGACTGGAGGTGTACCGCGTACGGGAATCGAACCCGTGATTCATCCGTGAAAGGGATGCGTCTTAACCCCTTGACCAACGCGGCCTGATGCACTGTAGCCCGGCGGCCCGCGGGGGCCGTTTAGGGTCTGCAAAGATATAGGCTGGCCGGGTAACTTCCCAAATGTTTTTGTTTCGTAACTTTGCATCCTAATTTTAAAAATATTCAAGCTATGAGCACAGTAAAAGTTGCGATCAATGGTTTCGGAAGGATCGGACGTTTGGTTTATCGCCAGATCTATAATATGGAAGGTATTGACGTGGTTGCCATCAATGACCTTACCAGTCCCAAGGTGCTGGCGCACCTGCTGAAATACGACAGTGCACAGGGCCGTTTCAATGAAGATGTGAAGTCAACCGAAAAATCAATTCTCGTGAACGGAGAAGAGATTGAAATATATACACATAAAAATCCGGCTGAAATTCCCTGGAAAAACAGTGACGTGGATGTAGTGCTGGAATGCACCGGGTTCTTTGCCGACAAGGAAAAGGCAGAGGCCCATCTGAAAGCCGGCGCGAAACGCGTGGTCATCTCCGCACCCGCCACCGGAGATCTGAAAACCATCGTGTTTAATGTAAACCACCAGATCCTCGACGGCAAGGAAACCGTGATCAGCTGTGCTTCCTGCACCACGAACTGCCTCGCCCCGATGGCCAATACCCTGGATAAGCAATATGGCATTGAACTGGGTTTCATGACTACCGTGCATGCTTATACGAATGATCAGAATACCCAGGATGCACCACATCCCAAAGGAGATCTCCGCAGGGCGAGAGCCGCTGCACAGAATATTGTTCCCAACAGCACCGGCGCAGCCAAGGCCATCGGCCTGGTATTGCCCAACCTCAAAGGAAAGCTCGACGGAAATGCCCAGCGCGTGCCGGTGCTGACGGGGTCGCTGACCGAACTCACCAGCATCCTGAAAAAGAAAGTAACCGTGGAAGAAATCAATGCCGCCATGAAAGCGGCGTCAAATGAAAGCTTTGGCTATACGGAAGACGAGATCGTGAGCAGCGACATCATCGGCACCTCTTTCGGTTCCCTGTTTGATGCTACACAGACCCGCGTTATCACCGCCGGCGACCACCAGCTGGTAAAAACCGTTAGCTGGTATGATAACGAGATGAGCTACATAAGCCAGCT
>DASRLM010000478.1:0-5608 GCA_035648455.1 Puia sp.
GGCTGTGTGTTTTGATTCATCGGCCGGTTGTAATTGTTGTTGGTATTGTTGTTGGAACGCCGGTAATTCTGGGAAGCATTGCTGGCCGGTGTATTTCCATTGTTAAAACGATTTGTTCCATTGGGCCGGTTAACAAAGGACCTGTTCTGGTAACTGGCCGGGTTAAACGTACTTAAGCGGGTGTAAGCAGGAGAAGAAAAATTCTTGCCATTCATAACCACAACTCCCCCGTAATAGGGATTATAAAAGCTATTCCAGGCATAATAACTGTTCCAGAAACTGAACGGACTGTAATAACCGAAACCGCCCATATAAGGGCCATAGCCCATTCCGAAACCGTAACCCATGGAATAGGGGCTGGCATAACCCAGGGCGGAATAACCACCGTAATAATCGTTATTGTAGTCGTCGAAATAAGACCAGCGGTTGGGGTCCTCCACGCGCATCCTCACATAATTTTCATTGGGCGCGCTGTAGTATTCATCATTGCTGTTATTGTCTGAGGATGAGGTGTAGTTTTGTGATGGCTCACCAGGTGAATTATAGACATCATCCGGCGTTGGGGTTGATCTGTAAACCGTACAACTGGCAAAGGATACCAGTGCGATGAAGATCAGAATATATACTTGTTTCATATATGAAAGCTTTTGGATGATTCAGTCTTAAGTTACTACTTTTGCGCGTCTGAACAAAGTTACAATAATATTTACCCGGAATGTAATAAATCCTGGGCCGGATCCCCTTGAAAAAGGGACCGCTCCGGCCCTGTAAAATCCGGAATCTCCGATTCGTATGAGCAAAGAAATCACAAGCCGGGCAACGGATTATGCGCAATGGTACAATGACCTGGTTTTAAAGGGAGAACTCGCGGATTATTCTGCCGTAAGGGGTTGCATGGTGATCAAACCCTATGGTTTTGCCTTATGGGAAAAAATGAGGGATACCCTGGACCAGATGTTTAAGGATACCGGCCATGAAAACGCGTATTTCCCACTGTTTATTCCGAAAAGTTTTTTTAGCAGGGAGGCGGCGCATGTGGAGGGGTTTGCCAAGGAGTGTGCGGTGGTTACGCATTACCGCCTGAAAAATGATCCGGATGGTAACGGAATCATCGTGGATCCGGAAGCCAAACTGGAAGAAGAACTGATTGTAAGGCCTACCAGCGAAACAATCATCTGGAATACCTATAAAACCTGGATACAGTCGTACCGCGATCTTCCCCTGCTCATCAATCAATGGGCGAATGTGGTTCGCTGGGAAATGCGTACGCGCCTTTTTCTCCGGACCACGGAGTTTTTGTGGCAGGAAGGGCACACAGCACATGCAAATGCAGAAGAAGCCATTGCAGAAACGCGCCAGATGCTCGACATCTACGCCGATTTTGCCGAAAATTATATGGCGATGCCGGTTATCAAGGGCGTTAAAACGGCATCCGAACGATTTGCCGGTGCGGTAGACACATATTGCATCGAGGCCCTGATGCAGGATGGAAAAGCCCTGCAGGCGGGAACCTCGCATTTTCTCGGACAAAATTTCGCCAAAGCGTTTGATGTTAAATTTTCAGATAAGGAAAATAAACTGGAATATGTGTGGGCAACAAGCTGGGGCGTCAGTACCCGGTTGGTTGGTGCGCTGGTGATGGCCCATAGCGATGACGACGGACTGATCCTGCCGCCAAAAATTGCGCCCGTTCAGGTGGTAATCATTCCCATTTATAAAGGAAACGAACAAAAAGAAATGCTGGAGGAAAAAGGAAAGGAACTGGCCGGGCGGTTGAAAAAAGCCGGAATCCGGGTGAAATTCGACGCGAATGATAATAACCGTCCCGGATGGAAATTCGCCCAGTACGAGTTGAAAGGTGTACCGGTTCGGATAGCCATGGGACTGCGTGACCTGCAGAATCAGACGGTGGAAGTTGCCCGAAGGGATAAAAAGGAGAAAACAACCCTGCCACTGGAAGGAATTACAGAGATCATTGAAGACCTGCTGCGGGAAATTCAGCAGCAAATGTACCAGAAGGCGCTGGATTACCGGCAGCAGCATATTACACCGGCCAACAGCTGGGATGAGTTTGTTCAACTGCTCGATGAAAAGGGTGGCTTTATTGCTGCCCATTGGGATGGAACGGCAGAAACGGAAGAAACCATAAAAGAAAAAACAAAGGCAACGATCCGTTGTATTCCTTTGAATAACCCGCAGGAAGACGGAATTTGTATTTTGTCCGGAAAACCAAGCCGGGAAAGGGTTTTGTTTGCCAGGGCCTACTGATCTTATATTTGGGCCATTCCTTGGTTCTTTGTGGGAATTTTCTTTAATTGTGAAGCTAAAACAACCCCTGCATGGAACAACCAACCCCTTCCAATCTTTTTGATTTACAACTTGATCCGCAATCAGGTAATTATTTGAGCGAAGCCGCCCGCTGGGCAAGATTTCTATCCATCGTCGGATTTATTATGATTGCCGTAATGCTTCTGGCTGGCTTATTTCTCGGATCGCGCATTGCCGCCGGACTGAGCAGTATGGGTGGCGGATACTCTATGCTGGGCGGTGGCTTCATCACCGTACTGTATGTTCTTTTTGCTTTGCTTTATTTTTTTCCCTGTTTTTATCTTTTCCATTTTGGGTCCAAAATGCGAACGGCCCTGCGCAACAATGACCAGGAAACACTTTCCGATTCATTAAAAAACCTGAAATCCTGTTTTAAATTTTTCGGCGTTTTTACCATCATTGTATTGTCGTTTTATGCGCTGGCCCTTGTTGCGGTGGTAATTGGCGGTTTTGCAGGACATTAATTTTCAGGAAGCCGTGTAAAAATTATAATCCTTGAGCAGGGTTTCGAGGAAATCCATCGGGTCCTGATCCGCCTGTATGGCCAGTTTCGATTTAATTCTTTCGGCAATGCGGAAGGCGAGATCATGATTGTTTTTTTTCTTCATGGTCTCAATGAATCCTTTCAGGGAATTGAGGTCCTTATCGCTTAGTTTCATTACTTCGGGAAATCTTGGCTTGTATCCGGCTTCCACTTCGGTAAATACCGTGTCCTGCCAGGAGGTCTTTGACCGGGTATAAATCATGATCGTACCCGCAATGATATCGCCGATCCGCTGGGATTTGTCGGTCATGATCACACAACCAATACCGGAAAAGGTCAGCGCACTGCAATACCAGGGTAATGCGCCGGTGAAAATGGCGAAAAAGATCCATACGGGAAAGTCAATTGTTCTGAACAACCATCGCAGCAGGTACTGGCTCGCCGTGGCCTGCCCGCCTTCCGACGTGATCACACGGATGCCCAGCAGTTTTTTTCCAACAGTTTGACCGTTAGTGAGTATTTCCATGAGGGGATAATAGATCAAAACGGGGATGCCCGCCAGCACCCAGAGCCATTCTTTTTCTGCAGCCTTATTACCCGTCGCCACGGTTATTAATTTTGATGTAACGATGCCGTAAATGAGCATCAGCAGGGTATCCAAAACCCAGGCGAACATCCGCCGGTGGAAAGGACTGATGGGGAAATGAACCTCTATATTGAACCCGGTATCTAATTTTACGGACAGCATTCAATCTGAAATATGGGGACGGCTGAATATCAAAGTCCGGAGCCTGGCCGTTTTAGTTTTATATTTATCAATAAATGTAATCTTTTTGTGCGGGAAGGTCAATTCATACAACAGAATTTAGAGAAGTGGAAAACCTATCAGTACGAGCCAACCACCGATCCGGATGAAATGGCCATGCGGTTTACGGAACTGGTCAATGACCTGGGTTATGCCAAAACTTTTTATCCGCAGAGCAAGGTGACCGAATACCTGAACAAACTGGCTTCGGGCATTTATCTGGGGATCTATAAAAATAAAAAGGAAGAATCTTCCCGCATTGTCCGGTTCTGGAAATCGGAGTTGCCCCTCGTTATCCGGAAGCACCACCGCGAGTTATTATATTCTTTTATCATTTTCATGTTATTTGCCGTGATGGCCGCATTTTCCGCTGCACACGACCAGCATTTTGTTCGCGGAGTGCTCGGCGATGGCTATGTGGAGATGACGGAAGAGAATATTGCCAAAGGCGATCCTTTCGGCGTGTATAAAAGCCAGGGGGCACTGTCCATGTTTCTCTGGATCGCCGTACATAATATCCAGGTTTCGTTTTTCATTTTTGTTTCAGGCATTCTCGCGGGCGTGGGCACCGTGTGGCTTTTATTTTCCAATGGCGTTATGCTCGGTTCGTTTCAGTATTATTTTTTTGCGAAGGGACTCGGCTGGAAATCCGTGCTGGTGATCTGGATCCATGGAACCCTGGAGATTTCCTCATTCATCATGGCCGGCGCTGCCGGCATCCTGCTCGGGAAAAGCTTATTGTTTCCGGGAACGTTCAACAGACTGGCATCCCTGAAGCAGGGAGCCAGAGACGGCGTTAAGCTGATGATCGGCCTGGTGCCGGTGTTTATCGTGGCTGCATTCCTGGAAGGGTTTGTAACGCGTTATTCCGGTATGCCGGTGTGGCTCAGTCTGTTTATTCTGATCGCTTCACTCAGTTTTATCATCTGGTATTTTATTATATATCCCATCAGGCTGAGCCGGAAGTCAGCCCCGCCGAAACTTTTAAAATCCTGATCCGGTAATCCTTACACATGTTCAAATTGCGAATCCGGTTCATTTTATTTTTATCCCTGGTGATCTTCCTTGGCGAAACGGTATTTTCCCGGACTTCGCAAAACAAAACAGATTCCCTGAAGATCGAAAAATTAACCGGTCAAAAGGACGCGGACAACGAAATTATTTCGGACAGCCAGTATTTGCCAGACGACAGTCAGGTCCTTCCTTTTAAACTCCGCGAGGTGCAGGATCAAAAGGTTAAGGAATACCAGCGTCAGCCTGATTTTGCCTATGCCAATGATTCAGATTACTGGAAAAAAGATGCTCCTCCGGAGCAACCGGGATGGTTCCTGAACATGCTGCTGAGCCGGATAGCACGCTGGATAATACTTATTTTATTTCTATTGGTTATTGCTTACGGCATCTACTGGCTGGCGAAAGAAAATTCTTTCCCTTTGATGCACCGCCGCAGGAAAAAGGAAACGGAAACCGGGACGGCAGCACTTCCGAAATATGAATCTATAGGCGATCTGGATAAAGCCATCAGCCGGTTTACGGAAGAAGGAGATTTCAGGATGGCGGTGCGATATATGTATATCAGGCTCATCCGCATGGCATTTGAAAAAAACAGCATTCCCTTTAAATCATCCTCCACCAATTCGGAGATTGTGGAAGCATTCCCGGATCCGCAGCAGTCGCGGGATTTCCGCCTGCTGGCCACCGCCTATGAATATATTTTTTACGGAGGGTTTGTTCCCGCGCGGGAGCAGTTCGATGTACTGCAGCAGAAATTCAGCGCGTTTCATAAAAATTGGCAGGATTGAAAATATCGCATCACCATATTGTTTTTCTGTTATGGATGTTTTGCCTTGCCGGCTGCACTTCCTGTAAGCCCCCAAAAAAACTCAACCGGTACATCAGTCTCCGCTCAAAGGACAAAATACCTTATGGCACTCTTTATGCTTTTGAAAACCTGCCGGCTCTTTTTCCGAAAGCCAGTATTGTGGAGAACA
>DASRLM010000479.1:0-4304 GCA_035648455.1 Puia sp.
CAATAATAATTTTTTGTGGGTCGTCTAATGTGTCTGGCGTTGAACGTAACTGAAGCTCAATACCATTGTCACCTAGTGTCACACTGCGTATAAGTCTATAATAGCTACTTTGTCCTTTTGGAAGTTGCGGGAACTTTGAAATTGTGTTTGACAAAGCTTTTTCAATATTAGGTTGGATATTCTTTTGACTGCAACTTGAGAAAATGATTATTGAAAGTAAAGTACCTGTCAGCAGTAGAAGTCTTGTCATTGGCTTTTTAATAAGATACAGAGTTGATTGAATTCCACAAGTTGGTCGTCATTGCTTGCCACTAACATTCAAATTTATGATATAAGGAGCTTCATATTTAAAGATATTTACCCGATACCCTGTTGTTTAGAATTATACATTTTGCATTGTAGTTAGGATAATCCGGTTGTTTTCCCTTAGTAGCCCTGGATTTTCACCGTTTCATACGGCATCATTGCGTATCATTAGGTATCATACGGTATCATTGTGCCCCACAATCTGGCCAAGAAAATCAAGTAAATCGCAATAACAGGATTTAGTAACAGATTAGGAGCGAATAAAAGGCTACTAAAGGCGAAGAAAAGCAACAAAAAGCAAATGAAATCCAATTAGGACATGCGTCAACCGCAGGAAACGTGCATCCAGTGCAGCATGGTTACTTCCCGATACAAAACTTCCCGAATATCCAGCTCAGCTGCTCTTCATTGGTGATCTCTCCCGTAATCTCGCCGAGGTAATGCAAACTGCGGCGGATGTCGGGTGAAAGTAAATCTCCCGGCAGTCCGGAATCCAGACCGGCGCGGATATCGATTAGCGCGGCGCGCACCTGCATGAGGGCATCGTAGTGGCGGATGTTGGTGACAATGGTGCCCTCGGTTTGCGTTTTCCCCGCCAACACAAATTGCACCAGGCGTTGCTTCAGCGCACTTATTCCGGATGAGGTTTTCGCGGAGATCAGTATCATGTCCGGGTCCTGAAATCTTTCCTGCATGTCTTCCTCGGAAATCAGGTCCGTTTTATTCAGCACCCGCAGTAATTTTTTTCCTTCAACAGGCAATCCTTCTTCCAAAATGGTATCAGTCGAATCCAGGATCTGTAGTACAATATCGGCCTGCGCTATTTTTTCCCTGCTTTTTTCCATGCCCATATGCTCTATCTGATCCTCCGTATGCATCCGGATCCCCGCCGTGTCGATCAGCCGGAACTGGATGCCTTCGATGGTGACCACTTCTTCTATCGTATCACGCGTGGTGCCTGCGATCTCACTCACAATGGCGCGCTGCTCGTTTAATAATGTATTCAGCAGGGTGGATTTCCCTGCATTGGGTTTTCCAACAATGGCCACCTGCACCCCGTTACGGATCACGTTGCCAAAACGGAAGGATTCGATCAGCCGGTCCGTCACCCGTTGCGCTTCTTCTATCAAAGCAAGGAATTTCTTCCGGTCGGCAAACTCCACGTCCTCCTGGGAAAAATCGAGCTCCAGTTCCATCAGCGCCGAAAATCCCAGCAACTGATCCCGGAGGGATTTCAATTCCTCCGCAAATCCTCCGCGCATGCTGTGTAATGCCGACAAACGCGAAGCTTCCGAATGACTCGCAATCAGATCCGCTACGGCCTCTGCCTGCGTCAGATCCATCTTCCCTTTTAAAAATGCCCTTTGGGTGAATTCCCCGGCCCTCGCCATGCGGGCGCCGCGGGAAAGACAGGCTTCCAATATCCGTTGCTGCACATAGGGTGATCCATGACAACTGATCTCCACTACGTCTTCGCCGGTATACGACCGCGGCGCCAGGTAGAGCGAAACCACCACTTCATCCAGCAGCCGGTCGCCGTCCTTTAAGAAACCTACATGCAGGCTATGCGATGGCTGCACCGACAAATCTTTCGATGGAAACAAATCTTTCACGATCTCCACAGCCCGGCTCCCACTTAGCCTGATCACCGCAATGGCGCCGACGCCCGGTGCTGTTGCGGGTGCAACAATGGTATCGTCCCAGCCTGTTAGTTTTCCGAGCATGATATATTCTGATGACGGCCTTGCCCACCGAAGCTTTAGCGAAGGTGGGTTGACGGTTGAATTTTCAAATCATCAAATTAAAAAAAGGCTGTCAAAGATTTCGCATCTTCAACAGCCCTTAAGAAAAATTTCAATCTTCTTATTGCGCTTCCAGCCGGAATACGATTGGCTGTTTCTTATAAGATTTTACTTTACGTCCGTTTTGGATGGCTGGCGTCCAGGAACCACTCCTTCTGATTACCCTGATCGCTTCATCACGCAGTTCGTTCGGTCCGCTCACCGCTTCCACATTACTCACAACACCTTCCTTGTCCACGATGAACTGAACCACCACCTGACCCTGGATCTCATTGCTCGCCGCATTATCCGGATATTGCAGGTTCTTTTGGAGGTAGCGCTGCCAGGCAGCCATTCCGCCGGGATAGTTGGATTCAATCTCCACCTTGGTAAAGGTTTTATCATAATCCGTATTATCCTTGGGTGCTTCCACTACTCCTTTACCCTGATCTACCGGCGGAGCTGTGATGTTGTCATCCTTGATCCCTTCCTGGTTAACGGCACCAATCTTGGTATCTTCCAGTTTTTCCACTTCCGGCGGCTTTTCTTCTTCCTTCACTTCCTCATCTTTTACAATCTTGGGTGGGGTGAATTTGGCCATTTCCACTTTGGGTGGTTCCACTTTGGGAGGCGGAGGAGGCGGCGGAATATCTTTCTTCTCTTCATGAATATCTTCCAGCTGCACATCCTGAACCACCATGGCCTTGGTTTTGCCGCTGTCCTTCATGTTGCTGACGAGAAAACCCACCGTAAGCAGCAGAACGACCGCTGCCGTAACCAGCATGGCAATCCGCAGGCGCCTGTTGTATGTCTTTCTCAGGTCGTAAGCCCCATACTCCTTATTCCTCCCTTCGAAGATGATGTCCAGCACATCGGCCGTTAGTATTTTATTAATTTCCATGATGGATTCTTTTCTTGTATAAACTCAATTTACTAAAATTCCGGCAGCATTCCCGGTCCGGATTATCCCCCATTGGCCGTTTCCGTTTTTTGGATCAGTTGGTATTCCGCCGGTGAAATATCCACCATCGCAAACCGCTTAACCTCGTCAATGGTCATTTCATCCAGGATGTTCACGGTATTTTTATAAGTGGCATCCTGGGTGGGTTTTAACACCACCACGAAATCCTTGGGATCGGTCCTTCTTTTTTTATCCAGCACAACATCCCGCACCTTTTTAAATGTGGTCTGCAGCATTTTGGTGGGGTCATCCCCTTCGTAATAATAAATCTTATCATTCTTACCCAGCATCAGGGTGATGACCGCTGAATTTTTCACCTTGTTCTGTTCTTCGGGGTTCTTCACATCCTTGGGCAGGAACATCCGCATCGCGGTAGGCTGACTCATGGTTGTAGTGAAAATGAAGAAAGTGATCAGCAGGAAGCCCAAATCGACCATCGGGGTAAGATCCACCCTTGTGGAAAGCTTTTTTCCTTTTTTGACGCCGGGACCTTTTTTATGTTTCCCGCCGCCCGAGGTATCCATTTCTGCCATGACAACAAATTTTTTATTAAATAATATACATTTTTTATCCCCCTGACCCCTTGGTTCCCGTGGCTACATTCACTTTATACAACTCCGTACCTAATGGAACGGCAACCGGATTGGTCACGATCTGGAACTTCATCAGATCATTCCTTTTCAACGCCCAGATCACCCCGCCGAAAGACGGGTATTTGGAAGCATTATCCCCTTTCACCACGATGTTCATCTTGGCTCCCTGAAAAGCCGTTTGCGCCGCCCTGAACCAATCCACCATCTCGTTGGTATTGCTGTCCAGCACCGGGATACCGGGCAGGTTGATATTCTTCAGCTCATCGGGCGATTTATCCAGGAAAGACTTCAGCTGGCTGAAAGGCACACCGATATAAGAATTGGGCGTATGCGTAAAATTCTTTTTCTCTGCATCGGTGAGACCCAGATTCTTTGAGGTATTGATCGCATCCAGGATATCTGCTTTCTGGGAAGGATTCGATTCAGAAACTGAAAAATAAACTTTCCCGTTCTTATCAATCGTAACCTGAACAACATCCTTTTCCAGCACAATCTTGGTCGACACCGAATTCGGCGTCTCCACTATCAGCGTCTCAGGAGGCTTGAATTTGGTAGCAAGGATAAAGAAAGCCAGCAACAGAAAGGCCACGTCGCACATGGCCGTCATGTCAACAGCCGTGCTTTTCCGGGGTAATTTTGCTCTTGCCATAATAATGATTAAAT
>DASRLM010000480.1:0-3850 GCA_035648455.1 Puia sp.
CTGGAGCATATTGATGTAATGAATAAGATCATCGTACTCACCGGTTCCATCGTAGGGATTGCCTACCTCACGGAATTGTTTGTTGCCTGGTACAGCCAGAATCCTTATGAAGCAGCGGCCTTTATGCAAAGTCGCGCGAATTTGTTCACTCCTTACGGATGGGCTTATTATATCATGATGAGCTGCAACGTACTATCTCCACAGATCTTCTGGTCACGCAAAATGAGAAGAAATCTCACAGTTACCTTCTTCATGAGTGTGATGGTGAACATCGGCATGTGGTTTGAACGATTTGTCATTATCGTTTCTTCTATTTACCGGGATTATCTTCCAAGTTCCTGGGCTACGTATTATTCACCCAGTATCTGGGAGGTTGGTTTTTATCTCGGCACCTTCGGATTATTCTTTACCTGTTACTTTTTATTTTCTAAATTTTTCCCGGTTATTGCCCTGGCAGAAATTAAACATATTCTCAAGAAATCCGGGGACGGTTATAAAACGCATATGGGCGAGGCCGAAAAGGAGACACCGGAAGCCTTTGCACATGAAATGGCACATGAGCATTGATTTGAATACCCGCTAAAGCGATTATATGGCTATTAAAAAATTTGTTGTCGGCAGTTTTGAGGATGAGACGGTATTATTCCGGGCGGTGAAGAAAATCCGTTCTGCCGGATATAAACTCCATGATGTTTTTACCCCGATGCCCATACATGGTTTGGATAAAGCCATTGGGTTAAGGGAGACCAGCCTCCCGACGGCAGGATTCATTTACGGGATTACCGGAACGATCACGGCCTTGTCCGGAATTTCATATACCCTGGTATATGACTGGCCGCTGAATATTGGGGGGAAGCCTCATTTTGCCTTACCTGCCTGGATTCCCATCATTTTTGAACTGACCGTTCTTTTTTCTGCTGTGGGGATGGTGCTGACTTTTTGTTATCTCTGCCAGATGGCGCCGTTTGTGCGGAAACATCATTTCAGTCTTCGTTCTACCGACGACCGTTTTGTTATGGTCATAGAGTGTACGGAAAAGACCAATGAAGAAGAATTGAAAAATTTTCTGCGGCAGACCGGAGCGGAAGAGGTGCATGTGCAGCATGCGGAAACAGGCTGGTGGCTCGGATCCTACAGTAAGAATAAAAAGCCTTTTGAAAACCCAAACACTATTCTGGCATAAACGAAATGAAAGTTGCAATGCGGATCACAAAAATCATAATCCCTTCCTTTTTAGCAGTCTTTATACTCACGTCCTGCAGTGATGAAGTAAGGCGGACGCCGGGAAGAGTATATATGCCCGACATGGCGTATAGCCGCGCGTATGAAACGTATTCCGTTACGCCGGAACAAAAAGAAGCATTACTGAAAAAGGGAATTCATTACAGCAATATTCCGGTTGCCGGAACAATCAAAAGAGGTGAACTGTTTCCTTTTGCCCTTTCGAAAGACAAAGAAGGGGACTCAACCAATTATGTAGCCTCTAAAGCGGTTAAAAATCCGGTTCCTGTTATTGATTCAGCTTCTATGGTGGAAGCCGAAAGATTATACCTGGTGAATTGTGCGATCTGTCATGGTCCGAAACTGGATGGCAACGGCCCGTTGTACAAAGGGGGAGATGGTCCTTTTCCTGCAAAACCGGCAACCCTGGTAGGAGATAAGAAATATGAGGCGATGCCTGAAGGCCAGATGTATTATTCTGTTACCTATGGTAAAAATAAAATGGGCAGTTATGCATCGCAGCTGGACACCCGGCAACGGTGGATGGTGATTGATTATATTAAGTCGCGGCAGACTGCAGGTAATACAGCAACAGCAGCGGCATCGGATTCAACAGCCAAGAAGAAATAGAAGTAAACAGAGATACGAATAAAAATTACTACGAATGTCACTTAAAGAACGTTTTGAAATTCCTTCCGGTTTCAGGATGTGGTCACTGGGTTTGATCGGTGTAGGAGTTCTTTCCCTGATCATCGGCTATATTTTATATGGCACCGGGGACGACGCACATCAGGCAAGGTTCTGGGGAGCGCTGTTGCACAACAGCATTTACTTTTTACTCGTAACGAATGCGGTGATGTTTTTTTTCTGTGCCACCACCCTCGCTTTCGCCGGATTTCAGATATCCTTCAAACGGGTCACGGAAGCCATTTCCGCCTGTGTTCCGGTAATCGGGGCCATAACTTTTATTGTATTGCTCTTTATTGTATTCGGCCATAAGCAAATGGTATATGAGTGGCTGGACAAGGACGCGGTTGCCAAAGATGCGGTCCTGAACGGGAAAAGCGGATTTCTGAATCCGGGATTTTTTATGACCTGGACCATCCTGGCCATTGGCCTGTGGAGCGTACTGGGTCTTAAAATGCGGAACATGAGTCGCAAATCAGACGACCATCCGCTGAGTGTGGAAGAAGGAAAGAAATTTATGTTTAAGAATACCGTTTGGGCAGCCCTGTTCATCATATGGTTTGCCCTTACCGTTGCCGCCGTTATGCCCTGGCTTTGGCTGATGAGCATCAGCGCGCACTGGTATTCCACCATGTACAGCTGGTATGTTTTTGCCAGTAGTTTTGTGGCCGGGATCGCGCTGATCAGCCTGTTTGTGGTATACATGAAAAACAAAGGTTATCTGGAGTATACCAATAAAGAGCACCTGCATGATCTCGGAAAATTCCAGTTTGCCTTTTCAATTTTCTGGACCTACCTGTGGTTTGCCCAGTTTATGCTGATCTGGTATGCCAACATATCTGAAGAAACCATTTATTTCAAGGCCCGTGCGGAAGGCGCTTATTCCGGTATATTCTGGCTTAATCTGGTCATCAACTTTTTAGCTCCCATACTCATTTACATGAGCGCGCCATCCAAACGCAACTACGCCGTAGTAACTTTTATGTCGGTAGCTTTGCTGTTCGGACACTGGCTTGATTTTTATCAGATGGTATTTGCGGGCATGATCCCGGATCATGTGCCCCTGGGGTTATTTGATTTCGGAATTGCCGCCGGATTTGTGGGTGTGATCATTTACCAGACAGGCAGGGTGCTATCCAAGTATCCGCTGCTGGCAAAAAATCATCCGTTCTTTAAAGAAAGTATCATTCATTATACTTAGTCGTTGTTTGCGCATTCGGAGAAGATTTAAAACGATTTAATTTTTTTAAGTATCATGTCAACTATTTTTCTAATTGCGATTTTATTGCTGGGTTTTGTGATCACATTCCAGATTGCCAAAGCCAGTGAATACGTGGGCATCCTGAAGGGCGAAAAGAAAAATTTAGAACAGAATAACCGGATCAATGGATTCCTGATGATCGTTTTTCTGGTACTGGGTCTGATCGGCGTTTACTGGTGCAATGAATTATTCAGGGGAAGGATCCTGGGGGAAGCGGCGTCTGACCATGGTAAGAAGATCGACACGATGATGTATATCACGATTGCCATTTGCGGTGTGGTTTTCTTAATTACGCAGATCCTTCTTTTCTGGTTTTCTTTCAAATACCAGTATTCTGAAAAAAGGAAAGCATACTATTTTCCACATAACAACAAGCTGGAACTCATCTGGACGGTTGTTCCTGCCATTACACTGACCGTACTGGTGGGATTCGGTTTGATGTACTGGTTTCAGATCACGGGTGATCCACCCAAAAATGCGATGGACGTGGAAGTGACGGGCAAGCAGTTTAACTGGATATTCCGCTATCCGGGTAAGGACAATATATTTGGTAAGAAATATTACAAAAATATCAGTGACAAGGATAATAATTCCCTGGGGCTGTTGTGGGATGATGAGCGTTCGCATGATGATATCGTGGTTTCCAATACCATGTACCTGATCGTTGGCCAGCCCGTGAGG
>DASRLM010000481.1:0-4518 GCA_035648455.1 Puia sp.
GTACAAGCATGTCAGTTATTTATGGGATGAAAATGCCGCCGCCGCATTAAAAGACGATGAGGTCGGATTGCTCATTTACCGCTCCAACCTGTTGGGCGCGGATCTGCGGCTCACCAATTATGGCGGGGGAAATACTTCCTGTAAAGTACTGCGGCCGGATCCGCTCACCGGCATGGAAACAGCAGTGATGTATGTGAAAGGATCCGGGGGCGATTTGGGGACGCTTAAAAAAAGCGGGCTGGCCGCTTTATATATGGACCGCCTCCTCGCTTTGAAAAAAGTATACCGCGGAATTGAACACGAAGATGAGATGGTGGAATTGTTCAATCATTGTATTTATGATCTGCAATCCAAGGCGCCGTCGATAGATACGCCTTTACATGCTTTCCTTCCATTCAAACACATTGACCACCTCCACCCGGATGCAGCTATTGCCATTGCTGCTTCCAAAGACGGAAAAAAAATAACACAGGAACTCTTTAACGGCGCCATCGGATGGGTGGAATGGGAAAGACCCGGATTTGACCTGGGATTAAAACTGAAGGCCTGTCTCGATGAAAATCCAAATATCCGCGGCATCATGCTCGGGTCGCACGGACTGTTCACCTGGGGAAACACGGCGTATGAAAGTTACATCAACACCCTGGACGTGATTGAACAGTGTGCAGATTATCTGGAGAAAAATTTTGGTAAACCAAGACCCGTTTTCGGCGGTTCTAAAATAAACTCACTGCCACCTGCAGAAAGAAAAGAAAAGGCCGCGGTCCTGATGCCTTTGCTCCGGGGGTATGTTTCCGGACACAACCGCATGATCGGTCATTTTTCCGACTCCGATGCCGTGCTGGAATTCATCAATTCCAATGACCTGGAAAAACTGGCGCCGATGGGAACCAGTTGTCCGGATCATTTTTTAAGAACGAAGATCAGTCCCCTGGTACTGCCACTGTCTGCCGGAGACGATCTGAATGCAACTGGCTCTCTGCGTGAAAAGTTGCAACCCGCCTTTGAAGGGTACCGCAATATGTACAGCGCTTATTATGAACAATGTAAACATGCAGACAGTCCCGCGATGCGCGACCCCAATCCCGTCATCCTGCTTTTTCCCGGCGTAGGCATGTTCAGCTTTGCCAAAGACAAGCCCACGGCCAGGATCGCGTCGGAATTTTATACCAATGCCATACAGGTGATGAAAGGTGCGGAGGCTATCTCTTCCTATACGGCATTACCCCGGCAGGAAGCATTTAATATCGAATACTGGTTGCTGGAAGAGGCCAAACTGCAACGCATGCCCAAACCCAAACCGCTCACCGGCAGGATAGCGCTGGTTACCGGAAGCGCCGGTGGAATCGGCAAAGCCATTGCGAAAAAAATGGTGCAGGAAGGCGCCGTGGTATTCATCAACGACAATGATGAGAGCCGCCTCGAATCTGCCAAGCTGGAATTTGAAAAACAGTTCGGTAAAGATGCATTTGCATCCGGCTTACTGGATGTTACCCAGGCGGCCACTGTTCAAAATGCTTTTCAAAAAACAGCCATTGCATTCGGAGGCGTGGATATCGTGGTCAACTGCGCGGGAATTTCCATATCCAAACCATTGGAGGAACATACCGAAGCGGACTGGGATAAATTATATGATATACTGGTGAAAGGACAATTTCTCATCACCCAAAAAGCCGCGGATATCATGCGCAAACAAGATCTCGGCGGGGATGTGTTGAATATCGTGAGCAAGAACGCCCTGGTATCCGGTCCCAACAATGCTGCCTACGGTTCGGCAAAAGCGGCACAGCTTCACCTGAGCCGGCTGAATGCAGCGGAACTGGGCAAGGATCATATCCGGGTGAATGTGGTGAATCCCGATGCGGTGATCAGTGACAGCAAGATATGGGCCGGTGAGTGGGCCGCGGGACGCGCCAAAGCGTATGGCATCACGGTGGAAGAATTACCTGGCTATTATGCCAAAAGAACGCTGCTGAATGAAGTGATCCTGCCCGAAGATGTGGCGAATGCGTGTTTTGCATTTGTCGGCGGATTATTGAATAAGTCCACCGGCAATGTATTGAATGTGGATGGTGGTGTGGCCGCGGCCTTTGTCCGTTAAAATTTGATAGTACCTTAGTTCACTAAAGCAACGTTGGCATGCGTCTCGAAAAAAAGAATATAGATCAGTACAACCAGGAAGGATTTACGGCTCACCGGAGCAAACTCGGGTCGCTTCAGCAGGAGCTTGCCGGTGCGGAAAGCATCATCAAAAAGCTGGAAAGATTTCAGGTGGCCATTCCCAGCTGGGCCCTCGGTACCGGCGGCACGCGGTTCGGACGATTTCCCCGGGGCGGTGAACCGCGTAACCTGGAAGAAAAACTTGAAGACATCGGACTCCTTCATGCGCTGAACAGATCCGGCGGAGCTGTTTCGCTGCACATTCCCTGGGATATTCCGTCGAACGCAGCCAGGATACGTGATCTTGCGGCTGAACTCGGATTGCGGTTTGATGCGATGAATTCAAATACTTTTCAGGATCAGCCCGGTCAGCCGCTGAGTTATAAATTCGGCTCGCTGCAGCATACCGATAAGACGGTGCGGAAGCAGGCCGTGGACCACAACCTGGAAGTGATCCGGCAGGGCGTTGAACTGGGATCGGAAGCGCTGACCGTGTGGCTGTCAGACGGATCCTGCTTTCCCGGTCAGCTGAATTTCAGAAAAGCATTTCAGCGTACCCTGGAAGGATTACAGGAAATTTATGCACATCTTCCGGCAAACTGGAAAATGTTTGTGGAATACAAAGCCTTCGAACCGAACTTTTATTCAACTACGGTGGGTGACTGGGGACAATCACTGCTCTATACCAGCAAACTGGGACCAAAAGCTTTCACGCTCGTGGATCTGGGTCATCACCTGCCCAATGCCAACATTGAACAGATCGTTTCGCTTTTGCTGATGGAAGGAAAACTGGGCGGCTTTCATTTCAATGATTCCAAATACGGGGATGATGATCTGACGGTCGGCAGTATAAAACCTTATCAGCTCTTTTTAATTTTTAATGAACTGGTGGAAGGCATGGATGCGCGTTCCATGGATCATAACCGCGACCTGGGATGGATGATCGATGCCTCGCACAATGTAAAAGATCCGCTGGAGGATCTGTTGCAGTCGGTGGAAGCCATCCTCATCAGTTATGCGCAGGCCCTGCTGATAGATCAAAAGGCATTGGAATCCGCCAGAACGCAAAATGATGTGGTGCTGGCGCAGGAAATATTGCAACAGGCATTCCGAACGGATGTTCGGCCCCTGGTGGCCGAAGCGAGATTAAGGGCCGGCGGAGCGCTGGATCCCTTAATGGTTTTCCGCAAAGCGGGCGTACGGGAAAAGCTGCTGAAAGAAAGGGGCAGTAAATCAGTGGCCACCGGATTATAGTCATGCAAGCACAGCCCGTCATAGCCATATTTGATATCGGCCGCACCAATAAAAAGCTGCTTCTGTTCGATGCGCAATACCAGCTCGTGGATGAACGCTCCGTGCAACTTCCCGAAACGACAGATGAAGACGGATTTCCGACGGAAGACCTTGCTTTACTGACCCGATGGGTGAAAGAAAGTTTTGAAGAAATACGCAGGCGGACAGATATTCAACTAAAAGCCGTAAACGTTTCTGCTTACGGGGCTTCCCTGGTGCACCTGGATAAAGAGGGGAAACCGTTAACTCCACTTTACAGTTATTTAAAACCATTTCCTGCAGATCTGCAATCGGAATTTAGCAGGATACACGATGCGGATGGACAGTTGGCCAAACAAACGGCTTCCCCTGAGCTGGGAAATTTAAATTCCGGTATGCAATTATACCGGTTGAAAAAACAGCAACCATCCGTTTTCCGGCAGATCCGGTATTCCCTTCACCTGCCTCAATACATCAGTTTTTTATTGTCAGGCGTGTGCGCCACGGACCTGACCAGCATTGGTTGTCATACCCGCCTTTGGAATTTTGAGAAAAACGATTATCATGAATGGGTCAGGAAGGAAGGACTAACTGAAAAATTCGCCGCTATTGCTGCAGGAGATTCCGTTTCCATCCGTCCGCAGGATGGAATGGCTGTTGGGGTAGGGTTGCATGACAGTTCCGCCGCGTTGATCCCATATTTATCGGCCTTTGAAGAGCCCTTTGTCTTATTATCCACCGGCACCTGGTCCATCAGCCTGAATCCCTTTAATCATTCCCCTTTAACGGATGCGGAATTACAGCAGGATTGTCTCTGTTATTTGTCGTTCCTGGGAAAGCCGGTAAAGGCATCGCGGTTGTTTGCAGGATATAACCATGATGTATATACGAAGAAACTGGCGGCCCGTTTTCTTTTTGCGCCGGATTATGGCCTCTCCGTAAAACCAGATTTGCACATCCTGGAAAAATGGGAGCGGAAGGAAAATGCTGAAATTGACACCGCCTGCGAATCCCTGGAGCCGTTTGAAACTTATGAAGAAGCGTATCATGTGGGAATGATCCAAATGATGCGGAAGCAGAAAAAAT
>DASRLM010000482.1:0-3982 GCA_035648455.1 Puia sp.
CTATTGAAGGATACAAATTTACGATGCCGGCAATGAGCGGAAACCGTCCGAAAACGGACGCTGGGTGACCGAAATCGTCAACCGATTTATTTTAACTTCAACAGGTATTCTGCCACGTCTGCCAGATTCTGATCCGATAACCCCAAGACCTGTGGCTCCGGCATGACACTTCTATCATACTTCTTTCTTGAAATGATATGTGCCGTAGCTATAGTATTTTTCTTACCTGTTAAATCTTTAATGACGACCGCTTGAGCTCCGTCGGCAATAAGGAAACCAAAATAAGACTGACCATCAGACGTGTTGATGGTCCACGGTTCATAACCAAAAACTATACCCGCACTTGGGTTAACAATTGCATCCAATAATCCTTCCCGATCAAATTTCTTTCCGATTAAACTAAGATCAGGGCCAATATCCTTACCGTTTTCAGCGACACGATGACAGGTGCTGCAATGCATCGTGAAAACTTCTTTCCCGGTCGAGGCATTACTTGTCATATGGATGATTGCCGGGATTGAAATACGTCTTTCTGTTCCTGGTTTTTTAAAATACAAAGATGCCTGGGTACGCACGGATTGATTTGGATTATTGAAAATCAACGCTTCTACGACAGGCAACAATTCTTTGTTTATTTTATTTTCTGCAACCAATCCCAATAGCATCTGACCTCCGACTGAATCTTTAGCCATTTTTTCCGCATTTCCCTTTTTCTCATCGAAAGGCATATGTTCATCAAGAATCTTAATCATACTGACTTTCATTTCTGCCACTAATCTTTCATGTGCCAGGTCAATGCCGGTCTTATCCCAATCCAATAGATTGAACCAGTCATTACTTTGCCTGAAGGCTACCCAGTAACTGGCTTGCGCAGCAACATCTTTAAGCTTACTTTTTGAGAGATCAATCATTGCCAGGGCAGCCGCCCTGGTTTTTATAAAGCCCAGTGCACACAGGGCCCTGGAGCGATCTGTCTGCGAAACTTCATTTGACCCCGCCCTGACTGCCAGATCTGCAACGGCTTTGGAAGGATGAAGCCTCCATGTGATTGAGCTTAGTTTTTCATTCCATTTATCAGGAGAATAATTTTCCGGATTGTACATCTTCTTAATTTCCGGATAGATATCATTTTCATTACCCTCCAATGATGAACCGATGGCTTCTAAATACCATCTGTCCTTTCCATCATATTGCTCAATAAGTTTAAGTAAATAGGGTTTCTTTTTATAATAAGGCAGCGCTTTTAATGACTGAATGGCTTCCCTCCGCACAAAAGGAGAAGGATCATTCCCGATTTCAGCCACATATGGCGTAATATCACGAACAACCGGTCTTAGTGCCCGAAATGCCGTTATTCGTATGTTTTCATCTTTGTCGCGCAATAAACCTTCAACAATTGATTGTCCGTGCCGGCCTAATTGAGCAAGGAGCCAGATCACCCTTGCCTGAACAAATGGATTTTTATCCTGGAGCATCGGCGTCAGCGCCGGTATAATGATCTCTCCGCGGGCTTTGAGTTTTTCGAATCCGGTATTTCTCACATTGATAGCAGGACTTTTGAATGCTTCAATCATTCCGGAAACCGTGGAAAAGTCTATCTGTGGATTGCCTTGATGTTTTCCTTTGGAAGCGATTCTGTAAATTCTCCCATATCCTGTAGAATCTTTCATCTGATGTCCTCCTACAACCGGATCATACCAGTCAGCAATATAAATGGCTCCATCTGTTCCAATGGAAATATCACTTGGCCTGAACCATTTATCTTTATCCTTTCCCTGCGAAGAGTCATTCCAAACATAACCGGGATTATCTTCAGGAAGGGAAGTAATCAAATTAATCCGGCCCTCCAGATTATAACCAGAGCCCTCCTTTTTGGGAAAATATCCGAAAATTACATTTCGACCGGCATCTGCACTTAATAGTAACCCTCTGTATTTTTCTCCCAATGCGTCACTTTCATTCAAAACAATACCAGTAGGCGCCCCGGCCCCGGTCTTATCACCTGCCGGCATTACCCCCGGATCGTCCTGATGCCAGTGAGCTGTGAACACATCCTGCCAGGGTCGTTGATCGGCTTGCCAGGTACGGGTACCATCTGCGCTGAAAAAACCTGCATTGCCACCTTCCATCATCCAGGTAGTCCGGCAGGTTGCGACCTGATCATCATTATCGCTCTGCCACATATCCCCGCGTGAGTCAATGGTTGCCTCGTAAGAATTCCGGAAATTATGGGCCATTACTTTTAGTCCATCTCCACGGGCACTCATGCGAAGAGCCAGTCCCCCAACCCATATTTTCCCGTCATCACTCTTCATATTACCCTGGTTTTTTAAATTATACGGGGAACCCCCGGTGTAAAGGCTACCTGAACGGAGCATCCATCCTTTTTTATCTTTCACAATATGCGGTCCGGCATCCCCAACATTGAAATACAAATTCCCATCAGGTCCTGCCACTACAGCATGAAGACCATGATCATGATCCTTCCCGCCAAAACCTTGTAATATTATTTCTTTATGATCGGGTTTATCATCTCCATTATCATCGGTATAAACGATCAGGTATGGTGAACAGGACACAAAAACCCGGTTCCCCATCACAGCAATCCCAAGCGGCGAAACAAGATCTTTATCCTGAACAAATACTTTTGACGTATCTGCCTTCCCGTCTCCATCAGTATCTTCAAGGATGATGATTCGATCTCCCTGCGGATGATGAAGCATTTTACTGGAATCGTTATTATAATTTCTGTAATTGACGGCTTCCGAAATCCAGACCCGGCCTCTGCTGTCAATATCCATATTCGTCGGGTTATAAAGCATAGGCGACTGCGCCCAAAGCGTTATTTCCATATCATCAGGAATAAAAAGCAAGGGCCTTGTTGAAGCATGTTTAACCGGATCCTGCTTACAAGCTGAATATATAAAAATCAAAAAAATGCCGATGGCAATCTGCCGCATAGTCGCTTGATTTAATAGTGAAAACAGCTTTGCAGGAACTGCATATTATTTCGGTAGCTTTTAATTAAATCAGCATCCTGGGGCATTGCCCACTCTATCTGCATCCAACCATCACCGTAATAATCCATTTCGATCAACGTATTACATATTTTCTCCCAATCCATGGTTCCTTTACCCAACAGCTGGCCGTTCTCTTTCATATGCAGTTCGCAGATGTTATTTTTGCCGAGCCATTTGATTTCCCGTATCACATCATAGCCTGCATCGGCAGCATTTCTGAAATCGTAAAATACCTTAACATTTTTTGACCCAATCTGCTGAATGATATCCATTAGTTCTTCAGCACTCAGATAAGATTCAATTCCCAATATAACGCCCAATTTCTCTGCTTTGAGCGCTAACAGTTTTAGTTTTCTTATAACTTCCTTCTTTCCCGGTTCATCGTTGCGAAGATCATTTCTCGAGAAGAAGGCAAGTAGAATCACCTTTACTCCCAGGGCGCTGGCCACATCCATGCTGTCAGACACCCACTGATCCGTTCTTGCATCAGATTTGTAAGGAACATTGTTTAATTCACCAATTGCCAGACCTGCGATAGCCACATCAGTTCGCTTGGAGATTTGCAGGTAAGTTTCCTGAACCGATTTTTCTCTCAGGTGGAGGTTGTTCTTCAGTGATCCGAGATTTACCTGAACACCTGCTAACCCGATCTGTTTTGCAAGATCGAAAGCTGCCGGATTACTATCCATACCAAGGGACCAGTCACAGGCACCAATACGGATTTTGGTCCCTGAACGCTTTGCCATCAGGTTGGTAATAAAACCTGTATTGATCATGGCGGCCATTAGGGCGGAGTTTCTAATGGCATCTCTTCTTTTCATCGCTTCGGTTTATTTTTTCCGTTTCTGGTTGGAAGTTAATTCTTTTTTTACGCATGGAGTTAATAACATAAATTGGTGCGGTCATTGTAAAAAGACTGTAACAAACCATAGAAAACAATGAAAAATGAATAGTCTTTATTC
>DASRLM010000483.1:0-2259 GCA_035648455.1 Puia sp.
ATCATATACGGGTCCATGCTGAAGATCTTCTTTGTCCACGGTAGAAAGCGGCCTCACCCAGCCGCCATCAAGCCATAAAATATCCATCTTTCCGTAACCGCTCATCAGTTCTTTGATCTGGTTAAAAGTATATTGCTTAAAAGCGTTCCACCTGTCGGGATACTTTTTCGGATCATAGTTCACGTTCCGGTCCTTCGGAGGAAAATAGGGCCACCAATAGTTTTCGCTGTGCCAGTCCGGCTTTGAAAAATAGGCGCCTATTAAAAAATTCTCTTTGCGGAACGCATCAAAAATCTCTTTTGCCACGTTGCTTCTCGGGTTGCTGGAAAAAGGCGTCTTGGCGGAGGTGATCTTATAATCCGTTTGTTTGGTATCGAACATGCAGAAGCCATCATGGTGTTTGGTGGTGAACACCACATATTTCATTCCCGCCTTTTTAGCCGCGTCCACCCATTTTTCCGGATGGAAATTAGTGGGGTTGAAAGTAGTCTGCAGGTTTTCATAGGCTTTCTTATATTCGAAATAATTCGCGGCATAGGGACCCTTTCGCTGGGTCCATCCTTCGTCTTCCGGACAAATGCTCCAGCTTTCCACAACACCCCACTGGCTGTATGTTCCCCAGTGCATGAACAGCCCGAATTTCAGATCCTTCCATTCCTTTAGTTTTTCCTGCACCAGGGGATCCGTGGGCGCCACGTAATTGTTTTGTGCTTTTGCAGCAACCGAAACAAACAGCAAAAGGGCCAGGGTTAATCTTTTCATAATCTGATATTTTTAAAATTATTCTCCAATGTGAATGCCTTTGGGGTTGTACTGCACGTTCCACAGACCATACCGCTGATATTGTTTTTGCATACGCTGTAAAAAATCGCCGAAGTTCTTATCCTCTTTCCTGCTCCACAACGCTTCGCTCATGGCGCTCAGTCTCGGGAATATCATGTATTCCACCTTGGAGGGATTTGACATATATTCTGTCCACACATTGGCCTGCGCACCAAGAATATATTTTTGGTTTTCGGTATTCAGTTCCCCCGGAAAAGGATTGTAATTATACACCGTTTCCAAAGGCAGGTATCCGCCAATGGTGAGGGAATCCTCGCTTTTCGATTGGGCATGGTCAAAATAACAATATGACCCGGGCGTCATGATCACCCGGTGATGCTGGTTGGCTGCTTCAATGCCGCCTTTTTCACCACGCCAGCTCATGATGGTTGCATTGGGTGCAATGCCCCCCTCGAGTATCTCATCCCAGCCGATGATTTCCCGGCCCTTGCTGTTCAGGTATTTTTCGATCCGCTGGATAAAATAGCTTTGCAAGCCTTCTTCATTCTTTAGATTTTTTTCTTTGATGAGGTTTTGGCAGAAAGCACTTCTTTTCCAGTTATCCTTTGGACATTCATCCCCTCCGATATGGATGAATTTGGAAGGGAAAAGCTGCATGACTTCATCCAATACATCTTCCAAAAAGGAGAACGTGTATTCGCTCGGGCAATACACATCCTGATAAACACCCCAGCTCTGCTGAACCTGTTTTCCGGTGGAATCACCGCTCCACTGCACGCCCCGGGCAATTTTGGTGCTTTCATCGGGAAAACAACTCAATTGCGGATAAGCGGCGATGGCAGCAGAAGAATGTCCCGGCATTTCTATCTCCGGTATGATGGTCACGAACCGGTCTGCGGCATATTGAACAATACCCCTGATCTGATCCTGGGTATAATAGCCGCAATGTTTCTCATTAT
Organism: Puia sp.; assembly: GCA_035648455.1. GTDB lineage: Bacteria > Bacteroidota > Bacteroidia > Chitinophagales > Chitinophagaceae > Puia. The sequence goes on from DASRLM010000483.1 coordinate 1,743, forward strand.
CATTTCCGGTTCCGGGATGATGACCAATGATGGTTCCGTTCCTGCAACTGCCCACTTCCGTCAGCCTGGGATATTTTTTGATCTCGATCCGCCAGCCCTGATCCTCCGTCAGGTGCCAGTGGAAATAATTCATCTTGTGCAGCGCGATAAAATCAATATATCTTTTAACAAAATCCACGGGGAAAAAATGACGCCCGCAATCGAGCATCAGCCCGCGGTATGGAAAGCGCGGATAATCCACTATAGAAACAGCGGGGATACTCAGCTCTCCGGATTTTTCAACCGGAAGCAACTGGATCAGGGTCTGTATCCCGTAAAATATGCCCACAGCAGATTCACCGGAAATCTGGATGGAGGATGGTGACACCCTGAGGTCGTATGCACCCTCTTTAGCCGAAGCCTCACTTTTTTTGGTAACCAGGCTGATGTAATGGGAAGCCGGTTTTTTGCTGATATTTAATGCAAACCCGTATACCTGCTGCAGGTATTCATTCAGGAATTGGGCGGATTTGATTCT
>DASRLM010000484.1:0-3767 GCA_035648455.1 Puia sp.
GGGTATTGAATATATCCCTGATCCCCAGCTTCACGCTTCCTTTTTCTTTGAGGACCTGTTTAACCACAGCGGCAGAAATCTGGCCCAGGGGCCTAATGTAAACCTGCCCCTCGATGCCGGCCGTTCTGTAAAATCCGGATAATTCCCCGCCCCAACCTTTGCTGAACTTAAACTGGTTGTTGAGATTCCCCATCAGGGTGGTGGAACTGACGTCCAGGTTCTCGCCATATAACTGGCCGCTAAAATGACTGTAGTTCACGTTGGTGTAGAGAATGCTGGTCCACCATTTGGTCACCGGCCAGTTGAGACTAACCGATGCGCCGGCATTTTCCCTTCTCCCGATATTTCCATTGCGCACGATGGTGGCATGTCCCTCCTGCTCAAAAGTTTCCGAAAAGAAGTTTTTGGTATTGCTGTAATTCAGCGTGGTGGTCAGGAAATTATTATAGGTATGGGAAAGTTCATAATTCGTTGTGTATTGCGGTTGCAGGTAGGGATTTCCGGCCTGATAAGTGTATTGATCCAGGAAAAATAAGAATGGGTTCAGTGAAGCATAGTCCGGGCGGTCAATGCGCTCGCCGAAATTTGCTGACAATGAATTTTTATCGTTCAATTGATAGGAAACATACACCGTAGGGAAGGCATTGACATAACTTCTGGTGAAGGAAGAATCATTGTTGTTTATGGTGTATTTATTACCGAGCTGATGACCTGAATAGTTTGTATTTTCTACTCTTAATCCTGCCTGGAAATTCCATTTTTTATATTTCCTGTTCAGGTTGATATAGGCCGCATTGATGTTTTCATGATACACGAAATAGTTGCTCTTGGTGGTATCCGGTGAATACGTATCATTTTGCACATTGTAATAATTTGCCTGATTGTCCGTGGCCACATAACTGGTTTTTAATCCGGCCTCCAGTTTTAAATCATGTTTGAAAGGATGTGTGAAATCCGTTTTGAATGAATAGATGTTGATGATGGAAGGGAGGCTGCCGCTGAGTACGGTCTCGTCCACCGGATTCATATTGGGATCAAAGGTGAAGTTCTGATAATACTGGTCATTCTTTGAATTGTATCTTACGTAATCCGCATCCGCCGTGAGTTCTGTGCCCCGGGAATCGAATTTTCGCCGGAAGTTCAGGTTCACGGAACTGCTTTGCCATTTGCCGTTGTTGTTTCCGTAGGTATTCACCAGGGAATCCGGAATGTTGTTGGCATCTTTCAGGGTAATATAACTCTGCGAATTGTTTTGTGATTTATTCTGAAAGCCGCTGACCACAAAACCGATGGTGGTTTTATCACTGATGAAATAATCCATGCCCGCTTTCAGATTGAACTGGGGACTGGTATATTGCATGAGGGTGGCCTGGGTGAAAATGGAATTTATTTTTTTATCCGTTCCATCATCAAAATATTTTCTGTTGATGTCCAGTTCATGCCAACCCTTCCAGCGGTTGAATCCGCCATCAAAGAACAGGTTCACTTTCCCGGTACGGTAATTCAGGTTGAGACTGCCCCCCGGTTTGCCGTATTTACTTTGCGTCTGGGTCATCGTTAAAGAACCATTGAATCCTTTGGCCCTGATCTTTTTGGTTTTGATATTGATGATCCCGGAATTTCCGGCCGCATCGTATTTGGCAGAGGGATTGGTCATGATCTCCAGCTGATCTATGGCGGAAGCAGGAAGCCCTTTCAGGTAATTGGCCAGTTGTTCAGCAGTCATATAGGTGGGTTTATCGTCAATCATGATGGTTACACCCTGTTTCCCCTTGAGACTGATGTTCCCGTCTTTATCCACCGTAACACCGGGTGATTTTTCGAGGATATCCATGGCTGTTGCCCCGGCATTGGTTGGGGATGCATCTACGTTCACTACCATCCGGTCGGCTTTCTGTTCAAAAAACGCTTTCCGGCTGACCACGGAAACGGCCTGTAATTCCTTGCGCTCTCTCTTTAAAATGCATGGCGCCAGTTCCATGCTCTCCTTTCCTTCCTGCAGGGTAAAGGGTAGACCTGAAAAAGATTCTTGTCCCACTGCCGTAATCACCAGGTGGTAATTTCCGGAGGGTATGGACCCGAGAATATATTTTCCGGATTTATCGGAAACCACCATTTTGTAAGGAATGGAATCCTGATCCCTGAACAGGGCAATACTGGCTGCCTCCAGCGGAGCCTTGTTTTCATCGATCACAGATCCATGGACAGAGCCCGCTGGCGCCTGGGCGTTTGCTATAAAGGAGAGCGCTGTACAAATGCTGATAATTAAAGTTCTCATGTTTTTGGCTTACTTAGTACTGTTATTTATTAATTACAGAACAAAGATCAGTACTAAGCATAACATAGATCATTGTTTTATGTTAGATGGCTGTTTTTACTGATAACCGGAATATCCGGTCGTGAAATAGGACGCAGCTATTTCAGAGAAGTTGCAGTTTAATTGAGAATTATGGATGAATGGCAAGACGTGATGCCGGAGCGGTCATAAAGTGGATTTATCGCTTAAAATGGCCTGTTTGCTTCTATTTTTCAGGAAAAAGTACAGAAATGCTCCGGAAATGATTAAAAGCGTAGAAATAATTTCGGCCTGGGTTGGATGATAGCCAAAAATCGAATAACGGGTGTTTACCCTGATCTTTTCGATAAAAAAACGCTCCACTCCGTTTAAAACGAGGTAAAAAGCGAATAAAGTACCCGGAATTTTGAATTTCCTGCGGACTGACCATAACAGGAAGAATAAACCCACGCAAACAATGGTTTCATAGAAAGGAGTCGGGAAAACAGGCAGGGGGAGATAACTGCAGTAAGACCCTATACAATCCGGGATCTTTGCGCCTTCGCTGATCACGTTGTGGGGATAGGAATAAGCAAACAACCAATTGGGAAGAAAAGATGGCCCTTTCACGGCCAGGTGCTCCACATTCAGGGAACCGAACTGGCTAAGGTAAAACTCACTGTTCCTGGTAATCACGGCGTGAAAATTATCTGCGCTTCCGGCAATGGTTTTCAGATTGGCATCCACGGCATATGCGCTGTTGATAATACCCCAGTCTCCATCACCGGCCGTCTGGCAACCGATACGACCTGTGCCGTAAGCCAGCATGAGGGCCGGAGCGGCGGCATCATTGAGATGCCAGATGCCGATCTTATGTTTACGGGCGAAATACCAGATGGCCAGCGCGGCGCAGATCAGGCCCCCGTAATACGTCAGCCCGCTGAAAGAGATCAGCGATTCGATGGGGTTCTTAACAAAATCATCCCAGGTTTCCAGGCTGTTGAAAATCTTGGCGCCCGCAAATCCAAAGATGGCGCCGAGGATGATGATATCCCCTACCCTGTCGTGCGGCCAGATCCGGATCCTTCTTTCTTCAGGCTGCGGCAGCTTTTGTTTGTTTTTCTCCCACCATTTCATAGCAGCGAATAAGACGCCGAGGGCGATCCCTGCAGGCCAGTTTCCTTCTGCGGAAAAAATAAAATCTGCCGGATTCTGGGATACCGGTGCATTCGATATAAAAAGTCCGATGATTTTATATCCCAGTAAAAAGCCCAGGATGAAATTGGTCAGCATTTCGCCGGGGCCTGCGGGTTTCCCCACGATCCTGATCTCTTCTTCTGCCTGAAGCAGGCCCAGGCCCTCTTTACGTTTAAGTTCGCTGCCCAGCACGACTGCTGCCAGAATAAAAGAAATCGCGACCCAAAACCCAAAGGAATTTATAAAATGAAGGAACTTCCAGTCAACGCCAAAAAGGTCCTTGAATGCGTAGTAA
>DASRLM010000485.1:0-3265 GCA_035648455.1 Puia sp.
GTATAGATGAATACAACAGTAAATCGTTTCACAGCCAGGTGGGTTTTGTTTTCCAGGACAGCATCATTTTCAACATGAGCATCCGGGAGAACATTGCGTTCAGCGATCTGGTCACGGACCAGTCGCTGGAAAAAGCCATGGAGACCGCCGAAATAAAGGAATTCGTAGATGGCCTACCCGATAAATTAAGCACTATTGTTTCGGAGCGTGGTTCCAGCCTCTCCGGAGGCCAGAAGCAACGCATCATGCTGGCCAGGGCCCTGGCACTGGATCCCAGGATATTGCTGCTGGATGATTTCACCGCCCGCGTGGACAACAACACGGAAAAGAAAATCCTGGACAATATCCAAAGGAACTATCCCGGGATAACGCTTATTTCCGTTACCCAGAAAATAGCAGCGGTGGAAAATTACGACCAGATCATCCTGCTGATGCAGGGCGAAATCATCGCCATCGGAAAACATGCCACGCTGATGCATACCAGCCCGGAATATGTACAGCTTTTCAATTCACAACTCAGCACCAGCAATTATGAATTACAACCTCAATAAGCAATCTGAACCGGAGCAAAAAAGCTCTACCTACGCTGCGCTGAAGAGCCTGCTCAAACTCATTGCCCATGAGAAAAAGAACCTGCTGCTGGCCTTGACGGCCATATTGACCAATGCCATACTCAATTTGCTGGGTCCGTTCCTGATCGGTTATACCATTGATAAATATGTGCAGCATAAGCAATTTCATGGCGTGCTGGTTTTCTCCGGCATATTGCTGCTGATGTATACCATGGCCCTGTTCACCAGTTATTTCCAGACCAAGCTGATGGGCAGCGTGGGGCAACGTTTGCTGTTTACCCTGCGCAATGCCATTTTCAATAAATTGCAATCCCTGCCCGTGGCCTTTTTTAATGCCAACAAAGCAGGCGACCTAATCTCCCGGGTGAATAATGATACGGATAAGCTGAATACCTTTTTCTCGCAATCGCTGATGCAGTTTATCGGCAGCATAGCGATCATGACAGGCGCCGGCGTTTTTTTATTGCTGATCAACGTGAAGCTGGGGGCAGCAACACTGCTGCCGGGGCTGTGCATCTTAATATTTACAAAACTGGTTTCACCCTGGGTGAAGAAAAAGAATGCTGTGAACCTGAAAAGCGTTGGCGGCATGAGCGCTGAGATCCAGGAAAGCCTGAGCAATTTTAAAGTGGTGGTTGCCTTTGACCGGCGTGATTATTTCAGAAAGCGGTTCGGTGAGGCCAATCAGCAAAATTATAAAACGGCCGTGGGTGCAGGTCTGGCCAATAATATTTTCTTACCGGTCTACAGTATGTTCTCGGGCCTGGCTCAGTTGATCGTGCTGGCCTATGGCATCTACCTGATTTCAGCCGGTAGTTTTTCGATTGGACTGCTGGTGAGCTATCTCGCCTATGCCAACAATTTTTATAATCCGCTGAGGCAACTGGCATCGCTGTGGACAAGCTTTCAGGTGGCCATGGCAGGCTGGGACCGGATCGCCCGGATACTTTCACTCAACACCGATCTGGAAACAGTTCCCGCGGGATCAACGCCATTGTCAACAGCCCTGGTCGAATTCAGGCATGTTCATTTCAGCTATCCGGATGGTAAAGAAATATTGCACAATGTGTCGCTAAAGCTGGAGAGGGGTAAAACCTATGCTTTTGTCGGACCGACAGGTGGTGGTAAAACCACCACGGCCTCGCTGATTGCCCGCTTGTACGACCCGGTTACCGGATCCATACTGCTGGACGGCAAAGACATCCGTGCCTATGAACCCGAAGAACGCTGCCGGAAGATTGGTTTTATTCTCCAGGAACCCTTTCTTTTTACCGGAACGGTGAGAGAAAATATTTTATATGGCAACGAACAGTATCATGGTTACAGCAATGATCAACTGGCGGGGGTGATCAAGGAATCCAACCTGGATAAACTGTTGAATATTTTTGAAAGCGGTTTGGAAACGAAAGTTTCTTCCGGAGGAGAAAGCATAAGCCTCGGGCAAAAGCAGCTCATCGCCTTTATGCGGGCCGTGCTGCGCAATCCGGATGTGCTGATCCTGGACGAGGCCACGGCCAATATCGATACAATGACGGAACAGTTTTTGGAAGAAATATTGAAAAGACTGCCCGACAAAACCACCCGCATCATCATCGCCCACCGGCTCAATACCATCGAGAATGCCGATGAAATATTTTTTGTCAATGCCGGGGAAATTACCCGCGCGGGTTCGTTTCATGATGCCGTGGATAAATTGTTGCATGGCAAACTGGCGAGTTAAACACAATTGAATAATCCGAAATGCCGCGCTTTGCGGATATTTGCCATATGCGCATACTCCTGGTCTCTGCAACGCACGCTGTACTTCTTCCAACGGCCAAATGGCTGGAAAGAGATTCATTGCAAACAGAACATGAAGTGACGGGCGTGGGACAACTGCAAACCGCTTATTGCCTCCTGAAAAAAATATACAACCACCGGCCCCATTTTATCATTCAGGCAGGCATAGGGGGCTCCAATGATACAAAAAACATCGGAAGCCTATTCGGCATCCGGTCGGAGCGTCTGGCCGATCTGGGGGTGGAAGAAAAAACTGTTTTCAAATCCATTTTTGAGCTGAAACTGGCGGATCCGGATCATTTTCCATTTAGTGATGGCTTATTAAAAAATCCGTACACCCGGCTCATGACCTGGAGCGGATTGAACTTCCTGGATGGCATTACGGTGAATGAGATCAGCACACGGGCTTTGCGCATCAAATCGTATAAACAATATTCCGGCTCCGTTGTTGAAAGTATGGAAGGCGCCGCGCTGCATTATATTTGCCTCATGGAGAAAATTCCATTCCTGCAGATCCGGTCCGTTTCGAATGAACTAGGAGAGCGTGACAAAAGCCGCTGGAAACTGTCCGAATCTTTGTCTGTGCTGAACGCCACCGTGATCGACTTCATCAAAAAATTACAAACGATAGATGAGACTATCTTTAGGTTTTAGTCCCTGCCCCAACGATACTTTTATTTTTGACGCCCTGGTGAATGGAAAGATCGACACCGGTGATTTTGAATTTGAGCCGGTGCTGGAAGATGTGCAGACCCTGAACCGCTGGGCGATGGAGAAAAAACTCGCCATCAGCAAAATCAGCTATGGCGTGTGGCCGCTGATTGGCAAGGATTACAGACTGCTGGATTCCGGGGGCGCGCTGGGCAAGGGTGTCGGGCCCTTACTGATTTCCAAAAAGGAAATCCCTTTAAAAG
>DASRLM010000486.1:0-3610 GCA_035648455.1 Puia sp.
AAGGGAAATAGAAGATGTCAAGCCCTTTGGTCAGGTTTTCTATCGAATTGTGCAGGTAGGCCGCAGTTTCCGCATCCTCACAAACCACCAGGTGGTTGAGCTGTGCGGCCATTGGGAGATTAAAGACGCCGGCCAGAACAAACGCCGGTGAGCTTCCGTGGAGATTTTTTAGCAGGATATGCTGTGGGGCAGACATGGTGATCCTGTCCCCCAACTGAAAAAGGCGGGATGAATGCTCATACAAGTTCAGTAACACCTCATTACTCATCCGCCTGCAAAGGTAAGCAACCGGGGGCTTAGTTTTGCAGTATAGATTAAGGTGTTAATGTGTTAATACGTTGCATCATAATCCACATTCACATTCACCTGGGTGACTTTACCCGAAACCACCTTTACCGGAGCCACATTATTCTTTCCATCGAAATAATTGGCATAGAACAAGGCGTCTTTTTTGGTAAACAGGGAATATTGACCGGGGGGGAGAGATACTGAAAAATAGCCACTTGCGTCCGATTCGGTGGTCCGGACGAGCCGGGTGCTGATATCCCTGTAAAAAGCGGTCTCGTTAACCCGGGTCAGCTGATTCAGGTTGGTCTGTTCGTAAATATACAGCATGGCCGGAATGCCTTTTGGGGGACTGAGTTTGGAATTCGGAGAGGGCATCCGGTTGCCGGAGATTTTGAAGATATATCCTTCAATACCTGTTTTTTTTGCCTGTCTGAATGAAGGAAACAGCAGGACGGGCAGGCAAAGGGCCATAAACATCAGATGTTTTGTAGGTTGCATCAGGTTGATATCTAACGGACTGGAAGTTAAATCAAAAAAGCGGGTGCTGGTTAAAAATCTGTAATTTTAAACGGTATTTTATCATTTAATGGACCTCATGATCCCCAAGAAATTTCCCCTTCCGGTTCTGGTTGCCCTATCCATAATTACCGGCGCTTCTGCACAGGTTAAAACCAATACTTCTGCATTAAGACAGGCAGCCGTTGAGGCCGATGCCAGACATCAGGATATGACCGCCCGGCTGATCCGGCTTGCCAAACAAAATGGCTGGGCCCAATTCATCTCCATGAAGGGGGGCACGAGGGCCATGCTGTACGGCGTAGACCCGCGCGGGCTGCCCCTGTACGTGGCCACCAACGATAATATTATTTCTGCAGCCACCATCGGCACCAGCCAGTTGTGGCCGGGAGGCAGTACGGGATTAAACCTCAGCGGATCTTCCGCGGGGCTCAAAGGTAAAATCGCCATCTGGGACGGGGGGAAGGTACGGGCGACGCACCAGGAGCTTACGGGAAGGGTTGTTCAGAAAGACGGGGTAACCGCCCTCAACGATCATTCCACCCATGTTTCAGGAACCCTCATTGCCTCAGGCGTAAATCCGGCGGCAAAGGGAATGAGTTTCGGGGCCCAGCAATTATTGGCCTACGATTTCAACAACGATGTTGCAGAAATGCTCACGGAGGCGCCCAACCTGCTGATTTCCAATCATTCCTATGGAACCGTTGCGGGTTGGAACTTTGACACGGAAAAAAACCGCTGGGAATTTCTGGGAAATCCCGGCGACACGGTAGATTATAAATTCGGATATTATGATGAACAGGCACAGGCCTGGGATTCCATGTCTTACAACGCTCCTTTTTATCTGATCGTAAAATCGGTAGGCAATAACCGGGATGTGAATGGTCCGCTGGTAGGACAACCCTATTTCAGACCCAATGCCAGCGGCATCATTATTTCGGCCGGCAACAGGCCCGCCGGCATCAGCAACAACGACGGTTATGATATTGTACCGACCTATGGCAATGCAAAGAATATTCTGGCCATCGGGGCGGTAAATCCCATTCCGGGCGGTTACAGCCAGCCATCCGACGTGGTGCTGGCAGAATTCAGCAGCTGGGGTCCTTCGGATGACGGACGGATAACACCCGAGCTGGTGGCAGACGGGGTGAATGTACTATCCAGCATCAGCACGTCCGATGATGCCTATGCCATTTACAGCGGCACGTCCATGTCGTCTCCGGCAGCGGCGGGTTCCTCCTTTCTGCTGCAGGAATATTATTCAAAGCTGCATGGCGGTGCCTTCATGCGGTCCGCAACCCTGAAAGGCATTCTCATCCATACTGCGGACGAAGCCGGTATCGCGGACGGTCCGGATTATCAGTTCGGCTATGGCCTTATCGACATGCCCAAAGCAGCCTCCGTGATCACGTCAAATAATACGGATCAGTTGATCCAGGAAAATAATTTAACCAACGGAAGTACTTTTTCTCTGCCGGTTGTAGCCTCCGGGAAAGGACCGCTGGTGGTCACTCTGAGCTGGACGGACCCGGCAGGAAAAGTAGACGCCGTGAACATCTTAAACAATCCCGCACGAAAACTGGTGAATGACCTGGACCTCAGGGTAACTGGTAACGGCAATACGTATACGCCCTGGATACTGGATCGCAAAAATCCGGCAAAACCCGCCACCAACGGTGATGATACCCTGAATAACCTCGAGAAAATTCAGATCAGCAATACCATACCCGGTAAAACCTATAATATCCAGGTGACCCATAAAGGCACCCTGCAAACGGGCGCACAGGCATATTCTCTCATCGTCAGCGGCGCGGGCGGGCAGGGTTACTGCAATTCGGCCGCTTCCAGCAGTGCCGGCACCCGCATAGACCAGGTAATCATTGACAACGACAGCAACAGCGTAACCAATCCCCCCGGTTGCACCACCTATACGGATTATTCCGGCAAAACCATCCGGCTGCAGGCGTCGAGGGCCGCTTCCTTCAGCATTCAACTCAGCAGTTGTGATGCGTCCACGGCACAGCGGGTGGTGAAGGTTTATATCGATTATAACAACAATGGCAATTTTACGGACTCCGGGGAATTGGTACTGGTCAGTCCCGTACTTCCCGGCGGAACCACCACCTGGTCTGCCGGTACGATATCTCTTCCGGCAGGATTAATAACGGGCACCAGTACCCTTTTACGCATCGTGGCCCAGGAAACCACCGATACGTCGGCTGTAAAACCCTGCGGCAACTATGGGAACGGGGAAACAGAAGATTACCGGGTGCAGTTTGCCGCACCGTCCAATGATGTTGCTCCAAGTGCTGTCGTGGACCCGCTTCCTTCTTTTTGCCAGGCCGATTCCGAAAGAATTTCCGTGCGCATTAAAAATGCAGGAACCAGCAACCAGCAAAATTTTCCGATATCCCTTAAAGTGGTCAGCGGAGGAATTGCCCTCATAGATGTTTCCACTATTTATCCGGATACGGTTTCTTCATCCGGAAATGCCATCTATACTTTCCAGCCGGCTTTCAAAGCCGAAGCCGGACAAACATATATTGTTACTGTCAGCACCCATCTCGCTAACGATCAGGATACCACGAACAATACGATTACCGATACGCTGACCGTAAATGCCGGCAGCACAACCGCGGTTACCGGAAATGCGGAGATCTGCAGCGATAACCCGCCAGATGCCGGTTTGAAAGCGAATGTCACCGACAGTTCCGATGCCCTGTTTTGGTACGACAGTCAAACGGCTGCAACGCCTATTGCTACCGGTGTGCGGGCTACCACGACTGTGATCCCGTCAGACAAAACC
>DASRLM010000487.1:0-2095 GCA_035648455.1 Puia sp.
GAACAGTTGTACAAAAAAGATTAAAACAGTCGGGGCAAAGGTGGACCAAGCCGGGTGCTCAGCATATACTCAATCTACGAGTGACAAAGAAAAATAACCAGTGGTCAAAAATTGTGGCTCTTAGCAGAAAAGAGTTGGTAAGACTGGCAGCTTAATTGCGAAAATTTGAAATACACCCGTTCATTCTCCGTCATGCAAAAATTTTTGATACATTCGTATTTAGTATATCCAACCGTTCAATTTTAATCATCATTCTACTTCAATATGAAATGGCTTTCTCCTATGCTGCTATGTTTTATACTGGCAGCAATCTCTCCCAGGTTTGCTGATGGGCAAACCGATAAAGGGTATGATCCGCATGAAACTTTTGACCCGCTGTTTTTTACCCACAATGGCAATGAGTATCGCAGTGCCGACGGTTCACCCGGTCCTGCTTATTGGCAAAACCGTGCTGATTATGTGATACATGCCTCATTGGATACTGCTGAATTCAAAGTATCCGGGACGGTGGACATTCAATATACAAACAATAGTCCTCACCAGCTGACCTACCTGTGGCTGCAACTGGAACAAAATCTGTACAAACAATCTTCTATCGGAGCCTTATCGGAGCCAGCTGGAGGATTAGAATACGGGCCGAAAGATTTTACCGGTGGGTACACCATTAAAGAGGTGGCTATAAAAGATAACGGCACCTGGCATAAAGCCATGTACACCATCAGTGACACCCGCATGCAGGTAAGTCTGGCAAAAGACCTGGCCGCTAAAGGAGGCAAAGCCGAGCTTAGGATCACTTATGAATTTAAGATTCCAAAAAATGGAGTAGATATTATGGGGCGAACAAAAACCAGAAACGGATGGATTTTCGAAGTGGCTCAATGGTACCCGAGAATGGAAGTGTATGACGATGTCAACGGCTGGAATAGCCTGCCGTTTGTAGGAGCCGGGGAATTTTACCTGGACTTTGGCGACTTTGATGTATATCTGACAGTTCCACGAGATCAGGTTGTGGTCGCTTCCGGAAAGCTTGAAAATCCTCAGGAGGTGCTGACCTCAACCGAAATGGAACGCCTCCGGGAAGCTGGGAAAAGTGACAAGACTGTATATATCATAAAACCTGGCGAGATAAATGATCCGAAAACCAGGCCGGTGCATAATGGCTTACTCACCTGGCATTTTAAAATTCAAAACTCACGAGAATTTTCATGGGCTTGTTCCAAAGCCTTCATCTGGGATGCGGCACGTGTAAATCTGCCAAATGGCCACCAGCCGTTAGCTATGTCAGTTTATCCCATCGAATCTAACGGAAAAGACCAGTGGAGCAGGTCAACAGAATACCTAAAATTCAGTATGGAATTTTACTCAAAGCTATGGAAGTTTGATTATCCCTGGCCGAATGCCGTAACGGTAGCCGGAGGTATTAGCGGAGAAGAATACCCGTCTATTGTGTTTTGCAGTATGAGAGCCAGAAATGCTGGACTCTTTTCTGTTACCACGCACGAAATTGGCCACAACTGGTTCCCGATGGTCGTGGGCTCCGATGAACGCCGGTATGCCTGGATGGATGAAGGATTTAACACTTTTCAGAATTACTATTCCAAGGAGTTTTTCAATAACGGCGAATACGCCCCCAGGCGAACACCTGTGAATGAAATTATGGAACAGTATAAAAAGGATAATGCTCAGCCTATTTTGACCTATGTCGACCGGATAAAAGAGCACGACCTTGATTACCTTGCCTATGATAAACCGGCAGCGGGGCTGTACCTGCTGAGAGAAGCGATCCTCGGCCCGGAACGATTCGACGTTGCCTTTAAAACTTACGTACATCGTTGGGCCTACAAACATCCCAAGCCGGAAGATTTCTTCCGCACCATGAACGATGCCTCCGGTAGCGACCTCAATTGGTTCTGGAAAGGCTGGTTTTATAACAACTGGAAATTGGACCAGGCTGTGACTAAAGTCTCTTATAAAGATAATGATCCTGCTAAAGGAGCTATTATTACAATTGTAAATAAAGATAAATTGGTAATGCCGGTAACATTGAAGATCGTGATGAAAGACGGCAGCACAGATTCGCTCAGCCTCCCTTTCC
>DASRLM010000488.1:0-10168 GCA_035648455.1 Puia sp.
GATTTATAGGTAGTTATGTTTAGGTCAATGGGTAATAATCTCCCAGATCGGGAAAATTCGGATCGATTATGGAAAATTGGGGTCCGCAGACTAGAACCGGGTGGTGAGTTTGAGATTAATCAACCGGGGGGTGAGTCTTTGAGGCATAGCATAGGTGGTATTCGAGAAATCCTTGATAAGCAGGTATGAAATGGTGTTTTCCCGATCGATCAGGTTAAAGATCTCCAATGAAAGCCAGATGTTTTCCAGGTTGCGAAAAGGGTTATGACTCCTCCGGTTACTCTTATCATTATCCAGCAGCAGGGCACTGAAACCGATATCCGCCCGTATATACGGATCTATAACCAGGGCGTTCCTGTATTTGACGCTTCCCGGTATATTAAAAGGGAGGTTGCTGCCATACAACAGGCTGAGATAAACTTTAAAATTTTTATTGGTGGAAAGGTAATCCTGAATGAACATGCCGAAGGTTAACAACCGGTCGGTGGGCCTCCTGATCCATCCCTGGTTCACCAGGGTACTATCCGTTGGATGATTCAGGGAATCCAGGGTATAATTGTAAAACTGTGCACCATCGATCTTTTCCCTGGTGCGCATGAGTCCTACACTAATCCAGCTTTCCGCATCTTTTACAAGGTTTCCGAATAACCTTCCTTCAATACCCATCGCGTAGGCCCTGGCGTTGTTGGTTCCGAAATACTGGATGTGCACGTTGTTCACATCATAAGGATTCACATCCCACAGACTTTTGTAATAGGCTTCCACGGAAAGACGGAAGGGTTTGTCCTTTGCATGAAAATTGAAATCCGCTCCGGCGGTTACCTGCCAGCTTTTTTGTGCCTTTAGTTCTTTATTGATTGTTCCGTCCGGTCTTCTGAGTTCGCGGTAAAATGGCGGCTGGTCGTAAATGCCAATTGCCCCGCGGTACACCACATCCCTGATGCTGTTTTTTGGTTTCCAGGAGAAACCGGTACGCGGGGAAACCAGCAATTCCCGGTTCAGGGTGTTGTAATTAATCCTGGCCCCGGCCTGCAGCGTAAACGCGCGAACCCCGGGAAAGGAAATATTGTCCTGCACGAATCCGGTGAACCGTCCGGTTCGCAAATCGGAATGACCGTTTTGTGAATTGAATAGTACCAGGGATCCTGGCTGGTTGGGTAAAGAATATCCTGCAGAATCCTGATATTGCCATTGCATCAACTGGTCGTGCACGGTTTCCTGTTTTGCGCTCAGTCCCCATTGCACATAATGATTTCCCCGGTTCAGATAACCTTTGTGCGTAAAATCAAGAACCGTAATGTTCAGCAGATTCCGCGCATAATTCTGATACACGCCCGAACCGAGGGGATTGACGATGGTTCCGTAGTCAGCACTGGTTTTATCAAAATCCCTTTCACCAAAAAGATAATCACCGGTAATATCATAGGATTCCCGTTCATGGTCATTGAACAGAGAAATGATCCATTTTAATTTCAGGTCCCTGTCGAGCTGCTGGTTCCAGGTAAGGCCGAGGATACCGGTTTGGTAACGGTCCTTTTCCTGACCATTAAAAAAAACATCGAGCGCCAGGTTGGAGGAAAAATAGGGAGAGAATACAGCCGTGCTGAGCTGGGCGGACTGTGGGATCAGATGGAATGCGGTTTGCGAATACACGGAAAATAATTCCAGTGAATTTTTATTGCTGAGCCGGTAAGTGAATAGTCCCTGAATATCGGCCGAGGAGGGTGCATAATTTCCTTTGGTTTCCTGCGCACTGAGCAGGTTTTTGTAATCCCGGTTACGCATCCCGATCAGATAAGTGAACCGGTTATTTTTGGAGACCCCTTCCAGTTCGAGTCCCTGCTCGAGCAGTCCCGCATAGACCGAGCCGCCGAACTTTTTGGGTTTTTTATACTGGATATCGAGCACGGAAGAGATCTTGTCGCCGTATTTCGCCTGGAAACCGCCATTGTAAAAGCTGACGTTCCGGGTCATGTCCGGATTGATAAAACTCAATCCTTCCTGCTGGGCATTGCTCACCAGGTAGGGCCGGAAAATTTCGATGTCATTTACATAGATCAGGTTTTCGTCATAATTTCCACCGCGCACGGAATACTGGGAGGTCAGTTCATTGGTTGAACCCACAAATACCTTGATGAGGTTTTCAATGCTTCCTCCCGGGGAGGGTATATTGACGGCGTCTTTCGGATTGAGCCGGATGAGCCCGGCTTCTTTCCGGTCCTGTTCGTCATGAACGATCACATCCGGTAGGGCCCGATCCGAATTCTCCATCCGGATCAGCACCCTTTCCTCCTCCTTATCATTCAGCAAAAAATTCTGTTGCACGGTTTTATAACCGGTATAGGAAAATATCAGGGCGAACGCCTTGTCGGCAGGAACGCGCAAACGGAAAGTGCCGGAATCAGAACTGATGATGCCGGTTTCCCGGCCGAGGATGATGATGGAAACTTTAGCAAGGGGTTGCTCCTTTTCATCGAGCAATTTTCCGGATACAAAGGCCACCGGTTTTTGTGCCAACACCGGCATGAAGAACAGTAACAGGATAAAAAAGAATGCTGCAGGAACAAAAAGGGACGGAAATATTTTTCGGTCATTCCGCATGATATCCGCTTAACTGTTTTTAAGTAAGTGGATCACCTGTGTTGGGTCGCCGGACTGGAATATGGTTGAACCGGCCACCAGGATATCTGCGCCGGCTTCCACCAGGCTGGATGCATTTTCTATGGTTATGCCTCCATCCACTTCTATCAGAACCTCTTTTCCGGTAGCTGCGATCATTTTTTTCATTTCGCGCACTTTTTCGAGTGAATGGGGAATAAAGGTTTGTCCTCCGAACCCCGGGTTCACCGTCATAATGAGCACATGGTAAAGGTCGGGTAAGATGTCTTTCAGCAATTCCACCGGTGTATGCGGGTTAATGGCTACGGCGGGTTTCATGCCAAGCCTTCTGATTTGTTGGATATTGCTGTGCAGGTTCCTGCAGGTCTCCAGATGAACGATCAAAATATCCGCACCGGCTTTTTTAAATGCCGGCGTAAGTTTTTCAGGTTCCTCGATCATGAGGTGAACATCCAGGGTTTTTTTAGCCGCTTTGCGTATGTATTCAATTACCGGAATGCCAAAACTGATGTTGGGAACAAAACGTCCGTCCATCACATCCAGATGAAACCAGTCGGCTTCACTCTCATTCACCAGTTTACAAACATCGGCCAGATGAAGGAAGTCGGATGCAAGCAGGGAAGGGGCAACAAAGGGCATGTAAAGGTTTTTAAATTGTCAACTGTCCATTGTCAACTGTCCATTATCAAAAGTAATCTTACCGCGGAGCATCCCCAAATCCGGATTGAAGTCTGTCGATGGCCTCTTTCGCCTCCGTAAATCTTTTATCCAGAGCGAGCGTTTTTTCATAATAGCTGATGGCATCTGCTTTCCGGTGGGTGGCCTCGCAACATCTCCCGAGCCAGTAGTAGGCGTCGGGATCTGTATTGGAAACGGTGAGCGCCATGTGGAAAGTATTTATGGCAGCCTGGTATTTCTGCTGCTGATAATAGGCCCTTCCTTTTTCCAGGTAAGCATCCGTTGTTTTCCAGTCACGGCCAATACAGGAATCAAACTGTTCAATGGCCTGTGGGTACATCTTTTTGTTGGCGAAATAGATTCCCTTGATGAAGAGCGGATCGATCAGCATATTTCCCGAATCCCTTTTGAGTATGAAATTGCAGATGTCGAGCGCTTTTGCATTTTTTTGTTCAGCATACAGATGGGCAAGTTCCAGTCCGTAGGTGGGCACGCCCTGCAGCGCATAGGCTTTTTGCAGGGAGCTGATGGCCCCGGCCGTGTCCTTCATTTGTTCAAGCAGGATTCCCTGTTCGTACCAGGTTTCAAAATCCTCAGGATCTTTCTGCAGTATGACCTGGTATTGTTTCAGGGCCTGGTCCTGGCTTCCGCTAATAGCATAAGCCTCTGCAAGCAGTCGCTTCACCTGTTGATTGTCCGGAAACCGGGAATCGCAGGTTTTCAGCAGGGCAAGCCTTTCTGTTTCCATGCCCAGCACCTGCAGGTTGGCGGCATAAGGCAATGCCGTTTCCAGGGAGGGTTTCAGGCTCCAGGCTTTTATATAATCAGCACGGGCAAGTTCATGGGCATTGACCTGCGAAAGCCGGTCGCCCCGGCGGAGGTAAAGGGAAGCATCCCGGGGAAACGACCGGAGGCTGTCGTTCAGCGAAGCAAAAGCCGGATTGGAATCAACGGCTGTTTTTTGGGAAACCCGCGTATCATGACCGCAGCCCAGCAGCAGGAGGATGGCGAAAAGCGGGGGAATAAAAAGCGGTTTGGAAACAGGCAACATGCGGCAAAACTACAATCATTCCCTGTTCTTACCCGGCGCTTGCATGATGAAATGATTTAATTTCACTCAAATTTTTAAAATATGTCTGCTGTCCTTTTAGAGATCCACAGTGTATTGCGGTGGATCATCCTGTTGCTGCTGCTGCTTTCCATTATACGAAGTTTTTCAGGCTGGAGGAAGCATAAAGAGCTTCGGGATGCGGATGCCCGGCTCTGGCTCTTTACCATGATCAGTGCCCACCTGACGCTGCTGATCGGTTTGTACCTGTTGTTTTTTGGACGATTCGGCGTGCTCAGCAGCGGACTCCCCGAAGGGGTTCATCTGATGAAAGATAAATTTTACCGGTTTTTCTGGGTGGAGCATCCTGTGGGCATGGTGCTGGCTACCACATTGATCACCCTGGCCAGGGGCGTGGTAAAAAAACAAATCCAGGATCCGCTGAAATACAAAAGGGCTTTCTGGCTGTTTTTGCTCGCGCTGATCATTATTCTGGCTGTTATTCCCTGGCCCGGAATGACCGTGGTTGGCCGGCCGTTGTGAAGAAAAAAAATCCAAACCCCATTTGAAAGCACCTGACCATTCGTTTCTGGTATAATTTTTTTATATTCATACCCTCAAAACGGGCCAAATGATCAAATTTCACGAAATAAAAAACGGCGATATCATTCAGGTAGATTATGAGGGCGCCCGGTTTGAGGGGGAGGTCATTGAGCTGGATCATGAGGATAAGCTGGTTCGCATCCGGAACGGGGAACAGGAATTCTGGTATTCGCCGGCAGACCTGTTTGCCATACCCCTGGACGACGTCCAGCTTCAGAAACTGAATTTCAGCCGGGAGACGAACGATGATAAATCCGTAAAATACATGCGGGGACCTTTCCGCATACTACTTCCGGAAAAGGACCATTTCAACGATTTTGAGATCTGGTACCGGGAAGACCGGCGGCACATCCAGCATCCCATTGGGGTTCATGACCTCCAAAATTACTACCACGACATGACCAAAGTGGACCTTTCCCGGGATTAGACCCTGTTTTCCGGGTATTTATGCCCATTATAGCCCTCCGTTTCCAATTAAAGGGAATTTTATACGGTGAAATTTTATTCTTTCGCTGAGTAATATTATCTTTGCGCTCCCAAAATATATGGCTAAACAAGCGCTCATTAAACAGGATGGTACCATTGTGGAAGCACTTTCTAATGCCATGTTTAAGGTGAAGCTGGAAAATGGCCACGAAATACTGGCCACTATTTCAGGGAAAATGAGGATGCATTATATACGGATTTTGCCCGGGGATAAAGTGGGCGTGGAAATGAGTCCGTACGATTTAACCAGGGGAAGAATCATATTCAGATACAAGTAATAAGGAAAAAAATAAAGCTTTTTGTATGAAAGTAAGGGCCTCCATAAAAAAACGCAGTGTTGATTGTAAGATCGTGCGCCGCAAAGGGAAACTGTATGTCATCAACAAGAAAAATCCCCGGTTCAAACAACGTCAGGGATAACCGAGCATAGCGAAGTTCTGAGCGAGGGACAGCATATAATATCGTAAAATAAAAAATAAAAGATGGCGCGTATTGCCGGTGTTGACTTACCAAAGAATAAAAGAGGAGAAATCGGGTTGACCTATATATATGGGATCGGTCCATCCACTGCTAAATATATCCTTTCCAAGGCGGTTATCAGCGTGGATAAAAAAGTTTCCGAATGGAATGATGATGAACTGAATGCCATCCGGAATATCATTACCAATGAGCTTAAGGTGGAAGGTGCGCTCCGTTCGGAAGTGCAGATGAGTATCAAACGGTTGCTGGATATTGCCTGTTATCGCGGGGTGCGTCACCGTAAGGGGCTGCCGGTTCGTGGTCAGCGTACCCGTACCAACAGCCGTACCCGTAAAGGAAAACGCAGAACTGTTGCCGGTAAAAAGAAAGCGCCTAAAAAGTAGTTTAAACGGCATCCTGAAGAGGATGTTCTTTATACAGCACCATTTTCAGAATCAATACCAGATACAGGGTGCGTGAGGAGGGTTGATTCGCCCCGGGTTTAACCGGGAACATTAATAAATCAGATTACCTATTTCGAACAATGGCAAAAGCACAACAACAGCAGACCAGCGCAAAAGCGGCTGCAAAAAAAAGAGTGGTTAAAGTAGATGCCTATGGCGACGCCCATGTATCTGCGAGTTTCAACAACATCATCATCAGCATTACCAATAAGAACGGCCAGCTTATTTCCTGGAGCAGTGCAGGTAAGATGGGATTCAAGGGATCTAAGAAGAATACGCCTTATGCCGCCCAGATGGCATCGGCCGATGCTGCCAAAACAGCCCTGGATGCGGGATTGAAGCGGGTGGATGTATACGTAAAAGGTCCCGGATCGGGAAGAGAAAGCGCCATCCGCTCACTGGCCAACAACGGCATTGAAGTGGTGATGATCAAGGACGTTACCCCATTGCCGCACAATGGTTGCCGTCCGCCTAAAAAGAGAAGGGTATAATCAATGTGAAAATATGTAAATGTGAAGATGAGTTTCCACATTTACACATTTCCACATTTCCACATTTTATAACAAGCTGGTCAGGATTCCATTTTAAGATTTTTCATAATCCTGTCCGGGTACTTAAAAATCTGAAATTTATTTATGGCACGTTACATCGGTCCGAAAACCAAGATATCCCGCAAGTTCGGTGAGCCTATTTTAGGAAACGGAAAATGGCTCGACAAGAACAGCAATCCCCCGGGTCAGCATGGGGCTACCAAAAAACGTAAAACACTGGGAGAATACGCACTCCAGTTAAAGGAAAAGCAAAAAGCTAAGTACACTTATGGTGTACTGGAGCGCCAATTCCGGAAAACCTTTGAGGAAGCTTCCCGTCGCAAAGGCGTAACCGGAGAAAACCTGATCCGCCTGCTGGAAGCCAGACTGGACAACACGGTGTATCGATTGGGGATCTCCCCTTCACGTCCGGGTGCCCGTCAACTCGTTTCCCATAAACATATTACGGTTAACGGAGAAGTGTTGAACATACCCTCTTACCAGTTAAAACCCGGAGACAGCATTGGTTTGAAGTCAACTTCCCAGGCAAATACCGGCATCACCAGTTCATCAAAGGGCAAAGGCAATAAGATCAACTGGCTGGACTGGAACGAAACCGAAATGAAAGGCACGTTCATCGCTTACCCGGAAAGGGAAAGTGTTCCGGAAAATATCAAGGAACAACTCATCGTGGAATTGTACAGCAAATAAGTGTTCTCATCATTTGTAAATAATCGAAAATTTAAATATGGCCATTTTAAATTTCCAGAAACCAGACAAAATCATACTTCAAAAAGCGACTGATTTCGAAGCCCAGTTCGAATTCCGTCCCCTGGAACCCGGTTACGGCGTAACCATTGGGAATGCCCTGCGCAGGGTATTGCTGAATTCCCTGGAAGGATATGCGATCATCGGTGTAAAAATCGAAGGGGCAGATCATGAATTCGCAACGCTGAAAGGCGTTACGGAAGACGTGGTGGAAATTATCCTGAACCTGAAACAAGTGCGTTTCAAGAAGAAGGTGGATCATGAAGTGGCACAGGAAAAAATAACGCTCAGCCTGAAGAATAAAACGGAATTCACTGCTGCAACCATCGGGGAAGTATTGCCGAGTTTTGAAGTGATGAATCCCGGACTGCTGATCTGCACCATGGATGCTTCGGCCCGTCTGGATATTGAAATAACGGTTGGCAAAGGTCGCGGTTACGTTCCTGCTGAAGATAACAAACCCAAGGATGCCCTGTTCGGATACATTCCCACCGATGCCATTTTTACGCCGATTAAGAACGTAAAATATTCCATTGAGAATACCCGTGTGGAACAACGTACGGATTTTGAAAAATTATTGATGGATGTGTCTACAGATGGTACGATCCATCCGGAAGAAGCCGTAAAGCAGGCATCCCGGATCCTGATCCAGCACCTGATGATCATCACCGACGAAAACATTACTTTCGATAATAAGGAAGAAAAGAAAGAGGACCTGGTGGACGAGCAAACCCTTCAGTTGCGTAAAGTGCTGAAGACACCGCTGGAAGATCTGGATCTTTCCGTAAGGGCTTTCAACTGCCTCAAGGCAGCTAAAATAAACAGCCTCAGCGAACTGGTAACCTACGAACAGGAGGACCTTATGAAATTCCGGAATTTCGGACAGAAATCACTGGCAGAAATTGAACAGGTACTGCATGAAAGGGGACTTCATTTTGGAATGGACCTGAGTAAGCTGAAACTGGATGATGAGTAATAAATGTGTAAATGTGAAAATGTGAGAATGTGAAAATTCTCCGGCATTAGCACATTTACATATTTCCACATTAACACATTGGCATTGTAATTCCTGACACGGTACAAAGCCTTAAAAACAAAAACGTCATGCGTCACGGAGACAAAATCAACAATCTGGGCAGAACCGCCTCTCACCGCGCTGCGCTGCTGAGTAACCTGGCTTCCCAGCTGATTGCCCATAAAAGGATCGTTACGACCCTCGCCAAGGCAAAATCACTCAGAACTTATGTGGAACCGCTGATTACCAAGGCCAAAGAAAATACCACGCACCAGCGCAGGATCGTTTTCAGTTATCTCCAGGACAAAGAAGCAATCATCGAACTTTTCGGAACGGTGGCAGAAAAAGTAGCCGGCCGGCCGGGAGGTTATACTCGCATCATCAAACTGGGCAAACGCCTGGGAGATGCGGCTGAAACAGCGATGATAGAACTGGTGGATTTTAACGAAATCTACGGTAAAGGAAAGGGAGAAGCGAAAGAAAGCGGAAAAAGAACACGCCGCGCCGGTGGCCGTAAAAAAGCAGCCGAGAAAACAGAAACTGCCGCACCCGCAGCAACTGCATCCGCCGCAGCAGCAGGTACAGCACCAGAAACCAAAGAAGAATCCGCAAAATAAAGATGCCATTTTCGAAAAATATAACAGCCCTCCTTCAACAGAGGGCTTTTTTATGGAATAACAATTCCACGGGTACACATCAGCCCATTTTCACATTGGATTTCAAATTTCCACATTATCAAATTTTCAAATTAATAATCCTTTTCTTTGCAAAACGTTTCTAAAAATATGCCTTCAACCCCAGCGTCAAAGCCGGCCATCCTGGTTCTTCAGGACGGAACCATTCATCACGGAAAAGCATACGGTAAAATCGGGACCACCACCGGAGAGATCTGTTTCAATACCGGAATGACCGGATACCAGGAGGTTTTTACCGATCCGAGTTATTATGGTCAGGTTCTGATCATGAACAGTGTACACATCGGGAACTATGGTGTTAAGGACGAGGATGTGGAATCCAGCGGGGTTAAAATCCGGGGATTGATAGGCCGTAACCTGGAGGAACAATTTTCGCGGATACAGGCCAAAGGTTCCCTGGACGATTACCTGAAGGCAAATCACATTGTATGCATTGAAGGCGTCGATACCCGGGCCCTGGTTACCCATGTCCGGATAAAAGGTGCTATGAACTGCATCATTTCTTCCGAAATCCTGGATGTGAAGGAACTTAAGGAAAAACTGGACCGGGTTCCGGATATGGACGGACTGGAACTGGCTTCAGCCGTTTCAACCGAAACACCCTATGAAGTGGGGGACCCGACATCACCCCTGCGGGTTGCCGTACTCGATTACGGAGTGAAAAAGCACATCCTCGAATGTATGGTGCAGCGGGGAGCTTTTGTTAAAGTATTTCCGGCAAAAACAGCGCTGGCCGATTTAAAGGCCTTTTATCCCTCCGGCTATTTTCTGTCCAATGGTCCGGGCGACCCGGCTTCCATGGG
>DASRLM010000489.1:0-2164 GCA_035648455.1 Puia sp.
GCATCGGAGACCTGAATAGTTACGGCATAACCGGCATATCAAATACCGCAAGCCTATTTTTAAGCTTATGTAATGAAAGCAGTTTTTGCATCATTAACCCTGAATCATCATGCGGAAAGCATTTATTCAGAAGAAATGAACCGCGTTAACTCCTAAAATTTACTTATGCGTACGATCCTGACTGTTTTAACCCTGGTTCTTTATTTTGCTGCCCATAGCCAGTTAAAAAAACTAAATGCCGAAACCAGCATTCAAAATGTGACCATCTTTTCTTCCGGCGCCCGTGTGGAAAGAACCGCCTCTGTGAATATAGTCCCGGGCCGTTCAGAAATATCTTTTGCCGGGCTTAACAACCAGCTGGACCCGCAGACCGTGCAGTTAAAAGCAGATGCCAATATCACCCTGCTCTCAGTACAAACAACCAGGGACTTCCTGACGGAACGTAAAATCGAACAGCAGGAAAGGGAATTTATTGACCGGACGAATGCCCTGAAAGACAAATGCGATCTTGATCAGAAATTGCTGGAGGTGGGTAAAAATGAAGAAGCCATGCTGATCAAAAACCAGGCGATCGGGGGACAGGCGGGCGTAAAAACCACTGATCTGAAAGATGCCCTGGAGTTTCAGCGTCAGCGCCTGACGGATCTTTATGAAAAAGAACTGGACATCCGGAAACGTCTCGCTTCGGAACAGCGGGACCTGGAAAGAAATAAAGCGCAGATGCAGGAGATTAGTAAAAAGCGGGACAGCATAAATTATATCGTCACCGTCCTGCTAGAGAGCAAAGAAAGCAGGACTGTGAATTTTCAGCTGATGTATAATGTGCAGGATGCCGGATGGTATCCGACCTATGATGTGCGCGTTACCGAGATTACAGAACCATTAAGCGTGCTCATGAATGCGAATGTTTTTCAGCGCAGCGGCGAAACCTGGAAGAATATTCCACTTCAGCTCAGTACCGGCAATCCCAAAGACAATGCCACGCCTTCGGCCCTACAACCCTGGATGCTCGGGTTCTATGATCCGTCCGTTTCCCTGAGAACCCAAGGACCGCAAGGTGAAATATCTGGTCGGGTGACCAATGAAAAAGGTGAGCCGGTTCCCGGAGCGACAGTATCTGTAAAAGACGGCGTGAACGGCGTCGCAACCGACGACAATGGCTATTTCAGATTGCGGAATATGCCGAAAGACGGCATGCTGTTAATATCCTGCACGGGGTATAATGCCCGGGAAATTAAGGCAGGAACGGGATATATTACGATAGCCCTCACAGCCGGTTCAAATGCATTAAATGAGGTGGTCGTAACCGGATATGGGGTGCAGGGCGAAGTGGCCGGACTTCAAATGTCATACACACAGGATAAAAAGAAAGAATCCATCCAAACGGTTTCCATCGCTACGCAATATCAGCCGACAGCCATGATATATCGCATCGATGATAAATACACGCTGGAATCAGATGGCAAAACGACCAGCATCGGCATCAAACAATTTGAAGTTCCCGCCATCTACGACTATTACTCAGCACCAAAAATTGATCCTGCCGCATTCCTGACGGCGAAGGTCATCAACTGGCAGGATTTTGATTTGCAGTCTGGCGAAGCCAGTCTTTATTTTGAAGGCCGCTACCTGGGTAAAACCTATATTGATCTGTCTTCAACCGCCGATACGCTTTCGCTTTCCCTGGGAAAAGACAATGGGATCAGGGTTTCCCGCAAACTCTTAAGAGAATACAGTACCAAAAAATTCATCGGCAGCAACCGGACCGATTCAAGGCAATACGAAATCAGTGTCCGCAATTCAAAAAGGATGCCGGTGAATATCAGCCTGGTGGATCAGGTGCCCATTTCTACAACCCGGGAGATCAGTGTAGAAGAGGTGAAATCAGCGGAAGCGCGGATCGATAAGGAATCGGGTATGGCAACCTGGACGATCAGCCTGGAGGCCGGTCAGGAGAAAAAATTAGAGATCAGCTACAATGTAAAATATGCAAAGGACCGGAGAGTGATGTTGGAGTAAGATCGGCCCCATCCAACGAATTGAAGAAATAAGGCGTCAGTTGAAGCTGTAGCCCTCAGGTGAACCGGGTAATTTAGTTTTACCAGCTTCGGAAAATCTCCCGTGAGCCCGTGAGATACATTTCCTGGTAGCCTTTCATAGCCTC
>DASRLM010000490.1:0-4103 GCA_035648455.1 Puia sp.
ATGCCCCAGGTGAATCACTTCCACACCTTTGCCCTGTAAGATCCGGCGCATGATGTTGATGGCCGCATCGTGCCCGTCGAAGAGCGACGTGGCCGTTACGATCCGTATCCGTTGCGTAGTGTTCTCCATACAAAAACCAGCTGATAATCAACAAATTTAGCGCAAAAAACTAATGAGCGTTAGTTTTTGGGCAGTATCGGCCGACGCGGCGTATTATGGGGATTTCCTTTTAAAGAGAGGCGAAAACCTGTAAATTTGTAGGCGTGGCAAAACCAATGAATAAAACGCACCGGTAAATCCGGTTACAAACTTGCCCGGATGGCAGCATTCAGGGCACAATAAAAGTTTCCCTCCGGTGAAGAAACCAACAATTGAAGATGGAGATTGAAAATTGATACATCATGATATTTTAAAACGTATAGCATGAAAAATAACAGGTTAATCATTGCCATTTTAAAGACCATATTGAGCATGTTTGTTATGTTCGTGATAGGATATTTAGGGTACCATTACCCGGATGCTATGGTATGGGTAATTGTTGCAGCTGTTTTCTGTGCATTCTCCTATTATTTTTATTCAAAAGAGCAGGAAGATTAAAATCAAACTCCCAACTGCCAGATACCCATCTTTGAAAAACCAATTGTTGCATAGCTTTGGATAGAAATGTATTGACCATGACCATTGACGCGGAGGTTCACTTCTGGAAATACGACAAAAGCACCCATTCACCCCTGATCAGGAATAATAGCATATTGCGGGAAGATTACCTGCCTTCCCAAATTGCCCAGAACCTGGAGCGAAACGGAGTGGATGCCTGTCTGGCCGTAGCCGCAGAACCGGTGGAAGTGGAATCCCGTTTTCTTTCGGAACTGACCCTGACCCATCCCCTGGTCCGCGGCGTAATCGGATGGATCGATCTGCAGGATAAAAAAGCAGCAGATAAAATCAATGATCTTTCTTCCTATTCATCCATCCGGGGATATAAGACCGCCACATCCGGAGATCTATCATCGCTTGCACGGGCTATGGAATCCCTGGCCCAGCACCAGTATACGCTGGATCTCAGTCTTTCTGCTGATACGGATACCGATGCCTGCGGGGAATGGATCGGTACTTTCCGGGATCAGTCCTTTATTCTGGAAAACTGCGGAAACCCCAATACCAAAAAACCGCCCGATGCTGCCTGGGTAAGTCAGGTTAAACAACTGGCAAAGAATCAAAACCTGTATTGCAAGGTCGCCGGACTTTTCACGCTGGGCAACTGGAAATCCTGGCGGCCCGCTGATTTTTATCCATTCCTCGACATCCTTCTTGAGTCCTTTGGGCCTCATCGCCTTTTATATGCCAGCGACTGGCCCTTTCTCCTGCTGTCGGGAGCCTATGTGCAATGGAAGAGCCTGCTCGGGAAATACTGCGAAAAATGGTCAGCGGAAGACAAAGAGAATTTTTTTGGAGAAAATGCCCGGCGCCTTTATCAGGTCTGAATATCATTAACTGATGACATGAAAAAACAATTACTTCCCGTAAAATCCCTTTCTCTTTTCTGGCTTTTGCTGGGCGCCGTCATTCCCGGATTTACCCAAAACATAAACCCCTGGATCATTTCCGCTTCCCCGGTTAACCCTGCGGGTTATTATGGTGTTACGGTGGCCAATGGCATGATCGGCATCGTTTCTTCCCCCGAACCGTTTAAAGTAAAGGACGTGGTGCTCGCCGGCGCCTACGATGAATATGGCCGGGGACGGGTTAGCAATTTCCTGCGCAGTTTCAACCTGCTGAATATGCGGTTCAGTGTAGACGGACAGGACCTCGGCGCCAAAGATGTAACGGATATGAAACAGTCGCTGGATATGCAGCATGCCAGTTTTACCACTTCCTTTAATTATCTCGATAAGGCAACGGTCAGTTACACTTACTATGCCTTGCGTCAGCTTCCTTTTACGGTGCTGATGGACATTACAGTGACGGCGAAAAAAGACATCGAAATTACCCCGGCCAGCGTGATGGAAGCGCCGGATGCACTCCGCGATGTACAGAATTATTACAATGAAATCGACCGTCCCCACGTGCTCATTTCCCTGCTGACCTCTTCCGCCAGGAGTCCTACGGGCAAATTACTGATGTGCGCCTCCAATACTTTTTTGTTCAGCGAACCCCACGGGGAAGAGCCGCGGGTAATCCATGAGATGTGGGATAACAACCTGCACCTGATGAAATTTTATAAAAAGATCCGGGCCGGAGAAGCCTATCGTTTCTCCATCGTCGGATCTTCCATTACTTCCGC
This sequence comes from Puia sp., assembly GCA_035648455.1. Lineage (GTDB taxonomy): Bacteria > Bacteroidota > Bacteroidia > Chitinophagales > Chitinophagaceae > Puia. The sequence continues at coordinate 2,285 of DASRLM010000490.1, forward strand.
TCACCACGAGGATCCGCTCAATGAAGCGGAACGGCTCACCATTTTTGCCAAACTCCAAGAACGCGACCGCCTGATACAATTCCATAACCAGGCATGGGACGCGCTTTGGAAAGCTGATATCAACATCGAGGGCGATGAGCAATCCCAGCAGGATGTACACAGTATGCTTTATCACCTGTATTCTTTTTCCCGCGAAGGAACGGCACTCAGCCTGTCACCGATGGGTTTAAGCGGCCTCGGGTATAACGGACATGTATTCTGGGATGCCGACCTGTGGATGTTCCCGGCCCTCCTGATGCTTCATCCCGAGATCGCCCGCTCCTTGGTGGAATACCGCTTCGAAAGATTGGATGCGGCGAAAAAAAATGCCTTTTCCCATGGTTATCAGGGAGCCATGTTCCCCTGGGAAAGTGCCGCCAGCGGGGTGGAAGAAACCCCGGTATGGGCCCTCTCGGGGCCTTTTGAACACCACATCACGGCCTGTGTGGGCCTTGCTGCCTGGCAATACTTTTGTGTTTCGCAGAACAAGGACTGGTTGAGGGAAAAAGGCTGGCCCATCCTTTCCGCTACGGCAGATTTCTGGGCCTCCCGCGTGGAAAGGAACGGGCCGGGGCATTATGATATTAAAAATGTGGTTGCTGCAGATGAATGGGCGGAAAATGTTGATGATGATGCTTTTACCAATGGTGCCGCGGCCATGTTGCTGCGTCACGCAACGGAAGCCGCCAGGATCCTGGGTATCCCGGCGGATCCGGACTGGATAAAGGTTGCTGACAACATCCCCATACTCCGGATGGCCAATGGCGTAATCCGGGAACACGCTACTTATCAGGGCGAAGGCATTAAGCAGGCCGATGTAAACCTGCTGGCCTATCCCCTTGAGCTGGTCACGGATCCCGTTCAGATACGAAAGGACCTGACTTATTATCAATCCCGTGTTCCGAATGCCGGAACGCCTGCCATGACACAGGCCATTTTTGCCTTGTTATATGCCCGGCTGGGCGAAGGCGATACGGCATTCCATTATTTCCAGGAAGCCTATCATCCAAATCTGAATCCACCTTTCCGGGTGATTGCCGAAACCAAAGGGGGAACCAACCCTTATTTTGCTACCGGCGCCGGCGGGATACTCCAAAGCGTGCTGATGGGCTTTGGCGGTCTGGATATTACGGAGAAAGGGATCGTTCAGGTTCCTTCAAAACTGCCTGCAGCCTGGAAAAAATTGAGCATAACCGGCGTGGGCAGGGACAAGAAAAATTATCAGGTTAAATAAAAATCACTAATTTAGCCCCAACTGTGAAGAGAATTATTGCCATACTGCTTATCGCCATACTCCTGTTTAACTGGGTCGGTTACCAGCTATATACCGCCATTATGGAACAACGGGCAGATAATACCCTGATCGCAAGCCTGGATGAAAATAATTATACAGAATCCGAGCTCATTTCCATTAAAGTTCCCGCCGTTCATCTTTCCTACTATGTAAATACAAAAGAATTTGAACGCGTTGACGGAAAAGTGGAAATAGCCGGCGTACAGTACAACTATGTAAAACGCCGTTACATCAATGACTCCCTGGAACTGATGTGCATCCCCAATAAAAGAGCCAATGAATTAAAGACGGCAAAGGAAGATTTTTTCAAACTGGTAAATGATCTTCAGCATCCCGGCCAGTCAAAAAAGGCCGATCAGCATGCTGCTTCTTTTAAATGCTTTAACGGGGAATATTACGCCGATCAGGATGCTCTTACATTAGCCGTACCCGTATCGGTTTGCCTGAAGGCAACGGCCCATTATTTATTACAGATCGCTTCTGTTT
>DASRLM010000491.1:0-2614 GCA_035648455.1 Puia sp.
GATATCACTTTTCCGGCTGATGAAATATTCCAGCACTTCATTGGGCGTATGCCCTTCCCGGATGCGCAGGGTGATGCTGTCTTCTTTTCTTAACAGCAGGTCATACAGGGCGGAAGGAATATCTTCAGGAAGTGGATGCGCAGTTAAGCGGAACAGGTTTTCCTTGAATTCCTGTTTCACTTTACCCACGGAACCATCCAGGATCTTCTGCCCTTTATTGATCAGGATGATGTGGCTGCAGATTTCTTCTACCTGCTCCATGCGATGGGTGCTGAAAATAACAGACGAACCGTTTCCCGCCAGCCTGAAGATCTCATCCTTGATCAGGTTGGCATTCACGGGATCCAGACCACTGAAGGGTTCATCGAGGATGATCAGTTCGGGTTCATGTAAAACGGTAATCACAAACTGGAGTTTCTGCGCCATGCCTTTGCTGAGGTCCTCAATCTTTTTGTTCCACCAGCTTTGCATTTCAAAGCGGACAAACCATTTTTTAATGCGGGCCGTGGCATCGCTCCGCGATAAACCTTTCAGCTGCGCAAAGTAAATGGCCTGTTCCCCGATTTTCATTTTTTTATACAGGCCCCTTTCTTCCGGCATGTAACCGATGCGGGCGGCATCTTCATCGGGATTGAATTTTTTTCCATTCAGGAGGATAGATCCTTCATCGGGATAAAAAATACCGGTGATCATGCGGATCAGGGTGGTTTTACCGGCGCCATTGGGCCCAAGCAAACCGAAGATGGAACCCTTGTCCACGGTGAAGCTGATGTCATCCACCGCTTTTTGCGTGGCAAAATATTTTTTCAGGTGCGTCACGTCAAGCATCTGCATGATGGGTATGGTTTAATGAAAAAATCCGGGTGATCATCGCGGCAACGCGTTCCCCATCCATGGCCGCACTCATGATACCGCCGGCATAACCCGCTCCTTCCCCGCAGGGAAATAAGTTTTTCAATTGCGGATGGCTGAGCATTTCCGGATCCCGGGGTATGCGCACGGGGGAAGATGTTCTGGATTCTGTTGCCACGATAACCGCTTCCCGGGTATAATAGCCCTTCATTTTTTTGCCCAGTTCCGGAAACCCCTTTTGCAGAATTTTCGCCAGCGCGGAAGGAAATACTTCGGCGACGGTTGCGGAGGTCAGTCCCGGAACATAAGAGCAAGCAGGCAACGACGCAGAGATTTTGTTGTTGGTGAAATCAGTCATTCTCTGTGCCGGCGCCCGGAATCCTCCGCCGCCGGTTTTGAATGCCTGCTGCTCAATGGCCGATTGAAAATACATGGCCGCCAAAGGTCCGTGTTTTTCGAAAGCCTGCCAATCGGTTTTTTCGATATTGACCACGATGCCGGAGTTTGCATAGGGATTATTCCTTTTGGAAGGGCTCCATCCGTTAACCACCACTTCTCCGTCTGCTGTGGCAGCGGGAGCGATGATGCCACCGGGGCACATACAGAATGAAAAAACGGACTTGGGGTTCACTTCGCTCACCAGTTGATAGGAGGCTGGCGGAAGATGGAGATCCTGGGCGCGCACATTTCCGGCAAGATGGTACTGCATGGCATTGATCAGTTCCTGCGGATGTTCCACCCGCACACCAAGAGCGAACGGTTTTGCTTCAATAAGGATTTTTTTCTGATGCAGCAGTTGAAATATATCCCTGGCAGAATGGCCGGTAGCCAGAATCACCGCATCCGCAGCATAAGAAGCTCCGTCTGCCGTATGCACTTCGGCGATGCGGTCCCCGGAAGACGACCATCCGGTGAGTTTTTTTTCAAATAACAACTCACCTCCGCAGGCCACGATAAAATGGCGGATGGCGGTGATGATTTGCGGAAGCTTATTCGTTCCGATATGGGGATGTGCTTCGTACAATATGGATTCTGCTGCGCCAAACTGAACAAACATATCCAGGATGCGGTTGATATTTCCCCTTTTATGGCTGCGGGTATATAATTTGCCATCACTGTAGGTGCCGGCTCCGCCTTCCCCGAAACAATAATTGCTTTCCGGATGGATGATGCCTTCTTTATTCAGACTGGCCAGATCCCGCCGGCGGGCACGCACGTCCTTACCCCTTTCCAGCAGGATGGGCCGTACGCCGTCCCGGATCAGGCGGAGGGCGGCGAAAAGACCGGCAGGTCCGGCACCGGCAATCAATACGGTATGGGATGACCGGGAAACATCCCGGACCGACTGACGGATTATTTCACGCGGGCGAAAAGGCTCATCGATAAACACGTCTGCCGTAAGGAGGATATGGGGTTGTTTGGAGCGGGCGTCCACAGACCGTTTGAGCAGATAAAAACCGGTGATGTTTTTTTCAGGGCAGTTGGCGGAAATCGCCAGTTCTTTTTTAATCTGTTGTTCACTGGCCGCATCCGAAGGCTGTATTTTTATCTGAATTTTTTTTTGCATCCGGTGTAAGCATGAACAGCCAGGAGAAAGTACTTAAAAACTGGTAAACCGTAAAACTAGGGTAAGTAAATTTTCTAAAAAAATTTACTGTTCAATTTATAATCAGGTAGTTTCCTTGAACTGCCTGGTTTACCATGCTTTAATGAAAGGTATCGAATGAGCCGGGTTAAGGGGTCAAATTATTTTTCAAAAAAC
>DASRLM010000492.1:0-3903 GCA_035648455.1 Puia sp.
TCCATATGCTTTAATGCATGCCTGGGCATATAATCCACGATGGCATCAGCCGGATCCTGGATAATACAATATCCCCCGTTATCCCTGATCGCTTTCATTCCATCCGTTCCGTCGTCATTTGCCCCTGAAAGCAAAATACCCATCAGGCCGGAGCCGTAACGGGCCGCGGCAGACAGAAAAGTTACATTGATACTTGGTCTGCTGTAATTGATCTTTTCGGAATAATCCAGCGAGAATGTTTTATCTTTTTCAATGAGCAGGTGAAAATCCGCCGGCGCCACATAAACCATAAAAGGACGGATTGTCTCCTTCTCTTCCACTTCCACAACCGGCAGGTTTGATTTCAGGGAAAGTACCTCATCCAGCAGGGATTCCGAAGAACTGGCACGATGGATCACCAGGATGATAGGAACGTGAAAACTGGCCGGCAATGCATTCAAAATGGCGAGGATCACCCCGAGCGAACCGGAGGAGCCGCCAATCACCAGCAATTCCGTATGGTTTACCTGATCTTGCGCCATATTTTTTGTCCCGGTACGGCAATTTTAAATTTGGATTCAACAGGAGCAAACTTCAGCGATTCCTTGGTCCCCAGGGCCAGGAAACCCAACAATTCCAGGCTGTTGTCAAACAATTGCAACACCCTGGACTGTAAAGTCCGGTCAAAATAAATTAAGGTATTTCTGCAGAGGATCAACTGGAAGTGGTTGAAGGAGGAATCAGACACCAGATTGTGGGTTGCATAGATCATTTTTTCACCCAGGCCCTCATCAAATTTGGCCAGGTTATAGTTGGATACATAATAGGAAGAAAAATCCCGGGTGCCGCCTGACTGAATATAATTCTCTGAATATTTTCTCATCTGGCTCACCGGAAAAATTCCTTTTCTGGCTTTCTCAATCACCTCCGGATTGATGTCCGTGGCGTATAACCTGGATTTTTGAAGAATGCCCGCTTCCTTCAGCATGATGGCCATGGAATACACTTCCTCTCCGGTAGAACAACCCGCGTGCCAGATCCGGATGAAGGGATAGGTGGCCAGCACGGGAATCACTTCTTCCCTTATGGCTTTATAAAAAAGGGGATCCCGCAACATCTCGGTAACATTTACGGTGAGCTGTTCCACCAGGCGACGGAAATAATCCGTATTGTTGAGAATCCGGTAACGGAATTCTGAAAAGCTGCTGAACCGGTCCAATTGAAACAACCGCGTGATTCTTCTGGCCAATGACGCTTCGGCATATCCGGTAAAATCGTATCCGTAACGATCTATCAGGTCATTCAGCAAAATCTTCACTTCAGGTTCAGTTACAGACATCCCGCTAATTTTCGTATAACCAGACGCGCAGCAATGAAATCAACTGATCTATATCCACTGGTTTGGAGATATAATCCGAGGCGCCGGCACTGATGCATTTTTCCCGGTCGCCGGTCATGGCCTTGGCCGTAACCGCAATGATCGGGAGTTTTCGGAAAGCCGGCATATCCCTGATTTTCCGGATGCTTTCATAGCCGTCCATTTCCGGCATCATCATATCCATCAGTACGATGTTCACCTGCGGATTAGCCTGCAACATGTCCAGCGCCTCTTTCCCGTCGATGGCAGGGATCACTTTCATCTTATGCTGCTCCAGCACCTTGGTCAGTGAGAATATATTGCGCACGTCATCATCGGCCACCAAAACCTGTTTATTCCTGAGTACCTCGTCCAGGGCGCCCAGTTTTTCCAAAGCGGCCTGACCATTCTTTGGTTTTTCTTTCTGGTCTACGATGTGCAGGAACAGGGAAACCTCATCCAGAATTCTTTCGTAGGAATGGGCAGTTTTGATCACGATGGAATCGGCATACTGGCGAATCCTTTGCTCCTCGGTTCTCGAAAAATTTTTTGCAGTGAAAAGAATGACGGATATGTGTTCAAGCCCCGGTGTTGATTTCACTTTTTCCAGTCTTTCATATCCGCTTTGTTCCATGGCGCCCATTTCGAGGATCACACAATTCACTTTTTCCTTTTGAAGCGAGTGGATGCTTTCGTCAATGGTTCCCACAACTTCCGGCTGTATTCCATAAGTTCCCAGATAATAGCCGAGTGCACGGGCATGTTTTGGATTTTCTTCCACAATGAGCACCTTGGAAAATTCCCGGTTGAGCGCCTGCTCGATCTTTTTGAATATTTCCGGCATTTGTTCAAAAGCCACGGGTTTGGTAATGAAATCCACCGCGCCTTTGCTCAGGCTTTCTTTTCGGGCTTCAAAAGAAGACATGATGTGTACGGGAATATGCCTGGTTTTAGGATCGCCTTTCAGTTCCTCCATAACTTCCCATCCATTGCGGACCGGCAGTTGGATATCCAGCAAAATGCCCCGGGGATTAAATGTTTTGGCCAGCTGGATACCCGTATCACCGCGCACTGCCACGATCCCCTTGTAGTGTTGTTTCCGGGTGAATTCCAGCAGGGCCTTGGCAAAATGCGTATCATCTTCAATGATCAGGATCACTTTATCGTCTGGCAGGATGTGCTCCCGATCATCCGGAATGTCTTTTGGAATATCAGTCACCGTTAGTTTCCGTTCCGGAAATGCAAAAGCCGTGGATGGCACAACAGGACCATCTGAAGCGCGTCTGGCCGGCTGATCCGGTTCACCGGAAGGAGTAAAGATCCTGGATACCGGTAATTTAAAGGTGAACACGCTGCCCTTACCCTCCACGCTGCTCACATACAGATCCCCTTTCAGCAAACGGCTCAGGTCCCGGCTGATAGAGAGTCCGAGACCGGTGCCGCCAAATTTCCTTTTGGTGGAACCATCTGCCTGCTGGAAGGCCTCGAAGATCAGTGCCCGCTTGTTTTCCGGTATGCCAATTCCCGAATCTTTTACTTCAAAAAGTACAAACCCGCTGTTCTTTTCATCCTGTTTAATATTTATTTCCACGCTGCCTTCCTGCGTAAACTTAAAGGCATTGGAGAGCAGGTTCTTTAGCACCTGTTCCATCCGCATTTTATCTGTTTCCAGTTCGGCGGGAACATCAGGCGCGGTCTGTATTTTAAAGCGGATGTTTTTTTCCTTTGCCAGCGGATCGAAAAGCATCCGGATATCACTGATGATCTGATGGATACTAACTGATGCGTATTCAAGCTGCATCCTGCCCGCTTCTATTTTAGAGAGGTCAAGGATTTCGTCGATCAGTTCCAGCAGTCCATTTCCGGAACTTTGAATTACCTGGGCGTATTCCACCTGGTCCTTACTCAGGTTCTCGTCTTTGTTTTCCGCCATGAGGCGGGATAAGAGCAGGATGGAATTCAGCGGCGTGCGGAGTTCATGACTCATATTGGCCAGAAATTCCGATTTGTACCTGGTGCTGATGGCAAGTTCTTCCGCTTTCTTTTGTATTTCCCGGTTGCGGTTGCCGATCAGTTCATTTTTTTCTTCCAGCAACTTACTTCTTTCTTCCAATTCCCGGTTGGTTTGCATCAGTTCTTCCTGCTGCACCTTGAGTTCCTCTTCCGAAACCTGGAGCTTCTCCGTCTGGGCCTCCATTTCCGCATTCATCACCTCCAGTTCATTGTGCTGGCTTTGGAGTTCCTCCGTTTGTGTTTGTGTTTCTTCCAGCAGTTCCTGGAGGCGAGATCTGTTTTTGGCGGTATTCAGCGCTACGGCGATGTTTTCCGCAGCATTGGAAAGATAAAGTTTGTCCCGGTTCGAAATACCTTGCAGGTTGCCCAGCTCAATTACCCCAATCAGCTGTTTTTCAAACATCAACGGAAAAACATATATGCCGGAAGGTTTGATACCGCCTGTGGCATAACTGATCTGTAGCCCGGTGGAGGACATATCCCGGATTTCCATCGCTTTTTTACTCAGGGCGCATTCTCCCACCATACCCTGCCCGTATGGTATCTGTTTTTGT
>DASRLM010000493.1:0-2958 GCA_035648455.1 Puia sp.
AGACAGGCAGCGCGCATGTCTTTCAGATGCACATATTCCATGTCATGGTCAGTTTTTATGATGATCCGCATGACCAGTTGATCTCCCGGCTTTAAAACATTTCCTGCATTTACCGGAACCAGAAACGGCGCGCTGCCGGAATTCTTTGAAATATACAACGCTTTAGAAATGGATAAGGGAGATTCCGCCGCCGTTATCCGGTCCAGGTTTTCAAAATACTGCCAGTAAACAGCACCCCAGGATGGCGCAGGTTTCGTGTTATCCTCCCGATGAATAATGACTTCCAATTTCCCCATAGCCGGCTGAACCCTTTCTGCAGGAATGATCTCCTTCAGATAGCCTGTTCCTGCTTCCGTGTTTTGATCTGACGTACGAACGGTATAATCGCCCAATTTAATTTCCGCACGCTGCACTCCGCCCAGCCAGTTACCGCCTTTCAGCAAAAGCGCGTAACAGGCATCTGCTGTTGATTTGGTATTGCTCCACCGAGCGGTATGCTTCTGCTGTAATAACCAATACTTCATCAGATCGGTTAACGCAGGATCCGAACGCATTTCACTAAAAGCTTCGATGAGTAATGACTGTGTTTCCACCGGAGATTCCTGCCAGTAGTAACCGGGTTTTACGGACTTCCAGTACATGCCCAGGCCTTCGGACCGTGTTGCATTTTCATTCAGGGAACGCAGGATATCCTTTGCCGTTTTGAGATCGCCCGTACGGTATAGGAACAACGCAATCATTCCCTGAAGATATTTATTTTGCCTTACCCAGTATTGAACGGCCTGCTTCCGGTAATAATTCATGGCCGGAAATACCGGTCCTGGCAACCCCATCTCCGGAAAGAAACTGCGCATGTATAAATACTGAACCTGGATGGCTGAAATATTTTCAAGTTCTTTTTTCGGACGACGGTCATAATCCGATTTCAACTCCTTATCAAGAAATGCCATCGCCGATTTTGTCACCTGATCCAGACTGGCCCGTTCAGATTCCGGAATGGCCTTCAATTTCTTCAGGTGTCCGATACCCGAAAGAATAAACTGCGTAATGTAACGGTCATCGCGTCCTCCCTTAAACCAGGGAAACCCGCCACCTTCGGATTGCATCTGCTTTAATTTATCCAGGTTGGAGCTTAGCGCCTTGTTCATTTTTACCAGGTCAAATAACAGAGCCAGGTTTTTCTTCTGCTGTGATTCATGCTGCGCATCCAGCACCCAGGGCGTTTCCCGGAGCAGCACGGTTTTTAATTCTTCGTTTTTTTGCAGATTGCTCAACAGCGCGGAACTGTCCGCATTTTTCCATTGCTCAAAAACTGACCGGACTCCCGGGGCACTATTTATGATTTGCGTGGCCAGGGCATTGGCGTAAAAACGGTTAAAGGTCTGTTCCGCGCACTCATAGGGAAATTCCATCAGGTAAGGAAGCGCCTGGACCGCATACCAGGCGGGATTGGTTGAATATTCCAGCGTGAGCGACTGGTTCTTCAAAGTTGTACCGGCGCCGCTGTTCAATAATTTTTCCCAGGAAAATGATCTGGTTTCCCGGTCCTCCATATTCAATGGAAACGATTCTGTTACGAGAATACGGTTACTCATTACCGGTACAATACCTTCTTCGCCGTCACCGGCCTTTCCGTCATTTGTTTGTGCCTGCAACCGGTATACCAAAGGCTGCTGAAAATTATCCGGAATTACTGTTGAAAAATACACAACCGTGCTTTGTCCCGCTTCCACCCGGAAAGGCTGGCTAAAATAATTATTCTGAAGCGCGGTATTCTGATTCCTGTTGCTGCCGGCATCCAGCCAGTCCAGGTTAACCGTGCCGGCCATGGCCGCCGCGGAAACATTCGAAATTTTAACCGGGAGTTGCATGGAATCCCCTTCCCGGAAAAACCGCGGCATATTGGGTTGCAGCATCAGTTCCTTTTGCGTGATCACTGTTTTTTCAGCATAACCGAATTCCAGGTCTTTGGTATGTGCGAAGATCATCCACTTCCATTGGGTCAATGCCTCGGGTATGGTAAAGGAAATTTCAACACTGCCGGATTCATCCGTTTTCAGATCGGGGAGGAAGAAAGCGGTTTCGTTGAAATTTTTGCGGATCCGGACGGTGGAAGGATCGGGTGGTGCAGAAACTGCTAAACCGGTCCGTTCATCTTTGGCTATTTCAGGCGTTGTGAATTTAGCCATTTCCACTTTCAGTCCGGAAATTTTATTATTGGGCTCCCGGGGCTGGGCGGCATCGAACACCATCATGTGCACCACAGCCCGGATATTGCTCTGGCCGGGAAAAGTCAACTGATCATATTGCTTATAGAAATTTCCACCTATGTCATCCGGTGTTGGTTCTTCCGTAGAAACCTGATCTGTAAAATTACCGGACCCGTTCCAGGCATTTTCTTCCGAAAACACCGGATAAAGATCCGGTATTTGCCAGTCCTGTTTTTTAAACTGGTCCAGGGAAGCATCATACATGGCCGTCAGCACTTCGGCCGCCACTTTATTTTTCTTATCCCCGCTGATCGTTATTTTCCATTTCTCAGCACTGCCCGGCAATACCTTGTCCCTCCAGGTTTCATAACTCACCTGCAATTCCTTGTTCGTCCAGGGTACATGTATAATGTGGGTACTGCTGTACCAGCGGTTTTTTTTGATAAATACATCGTTCACAGCAAAACCACCACGGTCCTTTTCTTCGATTTTCAGGGCCGTGGTTTTGATTTCATTATTCAGGCTGTAAAAGGAATACTGCGCCAGGGAATCCTTCACATTTTCCCTCGAACGGATAACCCATACATCCGGAACAGAAGTTCCGGTTTCTATGTCCAGTGTATTCCCCGGCTCACCCGTCTGATCTTCTGAAACAATGGCATTATAAGTTGGATAAGCCGGTTTATTTTCTCCCCTTTTAAACAGCTCAATGAATCTCTTGTCCATTATCCAATCTCCGTTCTTATCC
>DASRLM010000494.1:0-2512 GCA_035648455.1 Puia sp.
AAAGAGGGTAAACTGGTTCATTCAGGCACAAAGTTAACTGTTTTGTTTAAATTAAAAAGGAAAAATTACTTCAATAACCCATCCACGGTAATGGCAACATAGTACAGGCCTCCGATGGTCGGCCCGCCCGAATACTGAATATAACGGTGATTGAATATATTGGAAGCGCCGGCTTTAACAATCGCTTTTTGTTTGGGAATGTGGAAACTGACCTGGGCGTCAATGGTATTGTAGGCTGAGACATTGCCATTTACGAGGGGGCTTTCCCATAGGAAGGAATCCTGCCATCTCCAGGTAATATTAAATCCGATATTTTTTACCACTTCCCGGTTTCCGAAGGAAAGGTTGGAGGACCATCTCGGGGTATTGAATCCGGTTACAAAAATATCATTCGTTGTATTTGATTTCATTTCATTGAAGTTGATGTTACCGGCGATCGTATATTTCTTATATAGGTTATAGGTTATGGCCAGGGCGGAGCCGAAATTGTGATAGGTGTTTTTGGCATTCGTGTAAACACGGTAACGGTCCTGACCCTGGCTTGCAGCAGTAGCTCCGGTAGCTGTTGTTGCATCCCGGTTTCTGTCCAGCATGGCCAGTACGGCGGCATCTGAACCCACGGAGACTCCCTTCGGAACGTAAACCTGAACCTGGCCGAGGAATCCATTGTATTGATTACTGTAAGCGTCGATATCGATCACCAGACGGTTGTCCAGCAAAACACTTTTATACCCTATTTCATAGGAAATAATTCTTTCCGGACCTGCATCTGGAAGATTGGCAACCGTCAGCAGGTTCCGGTTAGCCAGGGCTGCTGCGTCGGTATTACCCTGTGCACTTACAGCAGCATTGAAATTGATGACCGACTGCTGAGTATAACTATTCTCCAGGTAACCCAATCCCTGATTTATATAAGGCAGGCTGCCTACCCGTTTTACCCTTCCGTTATTTACATAAGACAAGGCCTCGAAGAGGGCAGGGAACCGGTAACCCTGCTGAAAGGTGAAACGGAAGTTATGATTTTCCTTGAAAGTGTATACCGCAGCCACCCGGGGCGTATACACGGGTTTGAATTCAGGATTATAATCCCAGCGTAAGGAACCGAATAACTTAAGCTTATCATCAAAGAAAGTTTTGGTGACCTGGGAAAAGGCACCGAATTTTTTATAATAAATGTCCTTACCAAAACTTCCATTGGCTTCCGGCTTATTGCGTTGGTCGATCGGCCTGGAAAAATCAACAAAATTATTTCCGTCCGGAATTACATCGTAAATCCGGGCATCTCCTCCGATCAACAGATCGAAGATCTTCACTTTGCTGGACAAATCCCATTGGGCTTCCGTATGGTATAAACGACTTCTCTGGATCAGAGCCGCCCCGCCGGTTGCCGGCGCATCAGGAATGGAACTGGATTTAATATCCCAGTTATTAATTTTGATGATGGTGTTTTTTAACTGGTTAAATGCCGGTGTTCCTGGTTGTACCCGGCTGGCATCTGCCTGCTGACGGGCGTATTGATTAGCAGCGGCCAGATTGGCGTCCGTTAAAGCGCCCCCGTTTTCCGCCGCATAGGTATTGAGGGCATTTTTGTATTTAGTTCCCCAGCTGGTTGCCGTTTTGGTGTCGGTGGCCCCACCGCTGTACAGATCCATATTATCCGCCAGTGGTTTTACATTGTATGAATTGCCGGTATTCTCAATCGACATATAGGCGCTGATCACAAAATTGTTTCCTTTTAGTTCCAGATGATGATTTTGTACCACCACCCCATCCAGCCTTACTTTGTTTCCTCTCTGGAACACACCGCTCATTTCTCCTACCCGGTAAGAATAGGACAGCTCCGCTTTTTCGCTTATGCGATAATGAAGTGCAGCATCAAACTTGAGATTGCTCACCCGTGGACTAACCAGATCGGTTTCCCAGTAACCTGTACGCGCTACACGAAGCGTCTGATTTGGTTTTCCGTCGATATTCAAGCCGCTTAAAGAAACAATATTGCTTCCCGCCAGGGCATCATCTCCGTATTTATTCCATCCGTCAAAAGCCGCGTTGTTTTTCCCGTTCAATGCGGGAAAGCCGGGATTTGCACTGTTCAGGTTATTGGTGTTCTGGTCCAGCCGGGTATTGGATCGCCAGTCGGTCCCCTGCATATAACCCAGGTTTACTTTAAAAGCAAAACGGTTGTTGAATGCCTTTGCATACCGGATGGCTGTTTCCGTTAAAATACTCGGTGCATCATCTATTCCATCAACATGGTTTACACCTGTTTTATGATAAACGCTTAATCCCTGATAAGTAAAAGGACTTTTGGTTAACAGATTGGCCATGCCATTGATGGCACTCATGCCATACAGGGCAGAGGCGGCTCCCGGTGTTATCTCCACGCTGGCAATGTCCAGTTCTGTTGGTCCGATCGCGTTACCCAGGGGAACGCCCAGGGTTGCGGCCTGCATGTCAACACCGTCCACCAGTTGCATAAAACGGAAATTATTCGGGATGTTGAAACCGCGGG
>DASRLM010000495.1:0-3619 GCA_035648455.1 Puia sp.
ACCCAAATATTTCAAAGTTTTTTTTGAGGGGTGGAAGAAATGATGCCCCAAAGCGGGCTACTTCCCACCACCGCTAAAGCTTTGGCGGGCGATGCCCAATGCTGTCGGGCTTCGCCCGACGAAGCCCGCAGCGGAGAAGAATTGTTACAAATAAAAAAACCCGCCTTAGCTAAAGCTTTGGCGGGCGAAGTCGGGACGACTGGATTCGAACCAGCGGCCTCTTGCACCCCATGCAAACGCGCTACCGGGCTGCGCTACGTCCCGCAATGACCCCTTCAGGGCCTGCAAATCTAACATAAAAATCACTGCCCATAAAATGCATTTCAAAGGTAAACCGTATCTTCGCGCAATTCCTTATAGATGAAGCTTCTAATCAAACAGGCTTGCATTACCGATCCACATTCATCCCATCAGGGAAACATCCGGGATATTTTAATTGAAGAGGGCGTCATCAGCGAAATTGCCCCGTCGATTTCAGACAGCAAAGCAGATAAAATAATCAGCGGAAAGGGGTTATTTGTCTCGCCGGGCTGGGTGGATGTTTTTTCTCATTTTGCCGAGCCAGGTTATGAGTTCAAGGAAACCCTCGAGACGGGCGCCCGGGCTGCCGCCGCAGGCGGCTTTACCGATGTTTTTGTGATTCCGGATACCCTGCCGGTTACGGATAGTAAAACACAGGTGGAATATCTGCGCCAGCGATCCGCCAGTTTGCCGGTGAATATATGGCCCATCGGTGCCATCACTCGCAACCTGGATGGGAAACACCTCGCGGAAATGTATGACATGCAGCACAGCGGGGCTGTAGCCTTTTCCGATGGGCTGCACCCGGTGCAGTCATCTGGTGTACTGGTCAAGGCCCTGCAATATGTGAAGGCCTTTGATGGCGTGATCATCCAGATTCCCGACGACGTCAGCATCGCACCCAACGGATTGATGCACGAAGGTATTATCTCCACGCGGCTGGGACTGCCCGGCAAACCCATGATGTCCGAGGAACTGATCATTGCGCGCGATATCAAACTGGCCCGGTACACGGACTCCCATATTCATTTCACCGGCGTTACGTCGCCGAAATCGATGGATTATATAAGGCGGGCAAAAGCATCAGGGCTCCATGTGACCTGCTCCATTACCCCCTATCATCTTTTTTTCACGGATGCCGACCTCGTTGAGTATGATACGAACCTGAAAGTATATCCTCCCCTCCGGCCCCGGGCCATTGCTGATCAGTTGAAAGAAGCCATCCTGGACGGAACGGTGGATTGCATCAGCGCCCACCACCTGCCCCATGAATACGACAGCAAGGTGCTGGAATTCGAACATGCAAAATATGGGATGACGGGATTGGAAACCGCGTATAGCGCCGTACAGACCCTGTTTCCGGAACTTTCTCCCGGTAAAATCTATGAATTATTCGGGGGGAATGCCAGGCGCATATTCAAATTAAAGCAACCACGGGTTGAAGAAAAGGAAGAAGCGGTTCTGACCATTTTTAATCCCAGGGAAAGCTGGAAATTCCTGTTGTCCGGGTCAAGATCCAAATCAAAGAATAGTGCGTTTCAGGATCATACCTTTACAGCAAAGCCGGTCGGTATCGTTCACCGGAACAACTTTTATTTAAACGATTAAACTAAAAATCATTCTATGCAGCCGACCTCCAAATACAATACAGGACTTCGTTACGGGCTCATCACAGGGCTGATTTATGCCATCCTGCTTTTTCTGCGGTATAATTTTTTTGCCGGCAGCCCGATTTCCCTCGGCATCTTTTCCATGATTTCCTACCTCGTAATCCTTGTGCTTTATCTGTTTGCCGGCATCGCCCGGAAAAAGGAACTCGTGGGATATGCGGATTTCAAGGATATCTTTCAAACGATTTTCATTGTCATAATAATTACCGAAATAGTATACGTGGTCTTCAATGCCATCTATCTGAAATACGTGGATCCTTCCTTTTTTGATAATTTCAAGCTGGTGACCCGTAATTTCCTGGAAAAGTCAGGACTCAGCCAGGATCAGGTGGATGAAAAAATGAAGGCTTTCGATGATGCGAACAAACAGTTAACGCCGCTGGGCCTGATCAAAGGATTTGGCACCTGGGTGGTAATAGACAGCATCATCGGCATGATCTATGCCGCCATACTGAGAAAGAAAAAAGATATTTTCCAAGAACCCAAGTTGTAATCACGCATGGATCTTTCTGTAATCGTCCCGGTATTTAACGAAGAGGAATCGCTCCCGGAACTCTGTGAATGGATATCCCGGGTGATGAACGAAAATGCGTTCTCCTATGAAGTGATCCTCGTTGATGATGGCAGTACGGACCGGTCCTGGGAAATAATTGAATCCTTACATGAACGATGCGTTACCATTAAAGGGATCCGCTTTCAGCGGAACTACGGCAAATCTGCGGCGCTCAACGAGGGCTTCCGCAGCTCCAGTGGCGATGTGGTCATCACCCTGGATGCGGACCTGCAGGATAGCCCGGAAGAAATTCCGGCTCTCCGGAACATGATCCTCCACAATGGATATGACCTGGTGAGCGGATGGAAAAAAGTAAGGCACGACCCTTTATCCAAAACCATTCCTTCCCGTTTTTTTAACTGGGTCACGGCAAAGGTTTCAAAAATAAAATTGCATGATTTTAACTGCGGACTGAAAGCGTACCGCCAACATGTGGTGAAAAGCATTGAAGTATATGGAGAAATGCACCGCTACATTCCGCTGATCGCAAAATGGTCGGGATTCAGAAAGATCGGTGAAAAGGTGGTGGAACACCATCCGAGGAAATACGGGCAATCCAAATTCGGTATGGGCCGGTTAATTACCGGGGGGCTCGATCTCGCCTCCATATTATTCGTGGGCAAATATGGAAAACGGCCTATGCATTTTTTCGGATCCTTTGGATTTCTTTGTTTCCTTTTCGGCTTTATTATTCTTTTCTACCTGACCATCTCTAAATTTTTCCTGGATAAAACAGGTCTCACCCAGAGACCCGTATTTTTTGTGGCCCTCGTTTTCATGATCATTGGTATGCAATTATTCGTTACGGGATTTGTTTCGGAGCTCATTTCCCGGAATGCGCAAAATAAAAACACTTACCTGATTGAAAAGCGCGCCGGATTATGAAAGTGGTTATCATCGGTCCGGCTTATCCCCTGCGCGGCGGACTGGCCACTTTTGATCAGCGGCTTTGCCGCGCATTTTCAGAAGAAGGAAATACCGCATCCATTTATTCATTTTCATTGCAGTATCCCGGATTTCTTTTTCCGGGAACAACACAATATTCCTCGGATCTTCCTCCGGAAGATATAGAGATCCATACCGTGATCAATTCCATCAATCCCCTCAGCTGGTTATCCACCGGCAGAAGATTGCGTAAACAAGCACCGGACCTGCTGGTCGTCCGTTATTGGCTGCCTTTTATGGGTCCGGCACTGGGCACGATCTTAAGACAGGTGAGGAAAAACCGGAAAACAAAGATCATCGCCATTACGGACAATATATTGCCGCATGAAAAGCGCCCGGGCGATGTGGCTTTTACCAGATATTTTTTAAAAAGCTGTGATGCTTTCATCACCATGAGTGATGAAGTGATGCAGGACCTGAGAAGATTTGA
>DASRLM010000496.1:0-2331 GCA_035648455.1 Puia sp.
GCCAAAAACAGGTCCGGATTGCGTGGAATGCATGCTCATATTTACGCCGCCGGGATATTTATAAACCACCTGGTAGTTATTCCATGCGTTGCCAAAAGCCGGCCCCTGTTTCAGACCACCCGTACCCATGGCTTCTGCGGGATGTTCCCCAAGCGCCCAGTTACAAACATCCAGCATATGGATGCCCTGGTCAACCAATATTCCTCCCGACAATTCGAGAAAGTGAAAGTGATTCCGGATCCGTGCTTCATCATTTGGAATATCCTTATACGGTTTCAGCGGAACCTCGGAGGAAAAATAATACAGCTCGGCGCTGATGATATCTCCGATAGCCCCGTCGTGAATTCTTCTAATGATTTCCATGTACGGTGTTGCCTGGCGGATTTCAAAGCCGATGGCCACACTCAGTTTACCATTTATGTCTTTACCCGTCGATTCCATTTCTTTGCATCCCTGCACGTCTATGGCAGCCGGTTTTTCACAATAAACGTGCTTTCCGGCAGCGACCGCTGCGGCGAGAAATCCGGGATGGGTATAACAGGGGGAAGATATCAATACGGCATCTACCGATTTATTCTCCAGTAATTTCAGGTAAGCTTTTGAACCCTGGTAGATATTCGACGTCTGTATGTCAGGAAATCCTTTGTCCGTATTCAGCTTGTTGAATTTTACCACCGCATTTTGCAACTGATCATCAAAAATATCCGCCATGGCCACAATGCCGATGTTGGTATGTTTTGACATGGCGGAGATAACAGCCGTTCCCCGGCCACCGCATCCGATGATGCCCATCCGGATGGCAGCATTCGCTTTCGTGCCAAAAACAATGCGGGGCTTTAGGAGCATGGCAGTTGAAATCACACCCGCATTTTTTACAAATATTCTTCTTTTCATTTGGTTTTATTAGATGCTTTATTTGCTTTGGTACCCATCCTGAGCACAATTTTAGGACAAATGATTGGTTTTCCAACTACCCGGACCGCCCCACCGGCTTTATGGAAATCTTTTGCCTGTGCATCTAACTTGAGATTGCCGTTATAAAAAAGCAATCTCCACCACATGGCTGAATTAAATGAAGCTGTAAGGGCTGGACACAAAAAACAGTCAGGCGTTCGCAAATTCAAAAAACAATCGATCCGGGTGGATCTGACTCCCATGGTTGACCTTGGATTTCTTCTCATTACTTTCTTTGTCTTTACCACCTCCATCAGCCAACCCACCGCACTCAGTTTGGCGCTCCCACAGGACGTTCCCGATCCGGTCAGACAGACACAACCAGAATCAGGTGCTCTCACCTTATTGCTCGCCGGCCATGACAAAATTTTTTATTATGAAAAGAATAATCCGCATACCATGAGAGCAGTGTCTTTTGCAGACGTCCGCTCAGTGATCATGGATAAAAAAACCAGGACAAAACCTTCGGACTTTATGATCATTTTAAAGCCCGGTCCGGAATCATCCTATAGAAATACCATCAACATATTGGATGAGATGACCATCAATACCGTAAAACGTTACGCCCTGGTTGACATTTCGCCCGATGAATTTCAATGGATGAAAGGCTCGGAATCAAAAGAACAAATCACGCATTAAATCATTCTGAAGGATTTGTGGATTAAAAAAACGAAAACAGGATCTGTCGCAACGGGTTGATTTGCTCCGAAGCAAAGAGGTGTAAACAGATATTCGGGAGTGCTAAAGCGATCCGGGAACAGGGACGATCAATTTCATTCGGTGAATATCAACTAAACACCGGTAAACGGGCTGAAATCGAAGAATTTTCCTAATAAAATGCTTTCTCCCTGAGTCCCTTATAATTATCTTTCGGCCTATTATTTAACCCCAACCAGATGAAATACATTACTCCCGGCATGCTTTGCATGCTTCTCTTCTTCGCGTGTAAAAAAAACAATCAGGAAAATACGCCGCCAAACGTAGCTTCGGCTCTATTGGATTCCTCTTTCTTCTATAGTACAGGACCTAAGGAAATTGTTCTTGTAAGCACCAAATTTCAGTACGATGCACAGGATAGATTTACCGGAACTAATGCAACTATGACAGATTCAACCGTCGACCACCACCTCGGGGCGACTCCCGATACAAACTCCATGGTACTCACTTATGCCGGAGCGGACACACTGCCCTCAACTTATTTCTATCAGGAACAGCAGAATTATTACCCCGAAGGCGCCCCGGGTACGGGCCTGCTGATTTACGACAATCAGAGCAGAATTATCCTGGATTCTCCCGAGAATCCCCTGTACACCCTGCATTTCACCTATGGCGATGGCTATGCTACGAGAACGGATCAGGATTTAGTCGCAACAATAG
>DASRLM010000497.1:0-3039 GCA_035648455.1 Puia sp.
ATCATTATTTTCATACATTTTGTTTTAATTCTTCTGCAAGAGCAGCAATGCCTTTTTCAATGCTGCCGTATTTTTTTGAGTACGCCAACATTTTCACTTTCTCGGTTTCCTCGGTGGTATAAGCAAAATATTCCTCCGGAGATACTTCGGTCCGGTACACCCTTGACAGGGTTCCGCCGAGGGAAATGAATACTTCTTTATATCTCTTTGAAGGGTCGTTGCTTTTGTTGACAGAAAGCACGAGCGCCTTTTCCTTTTCCGTGAGACCGAGCAGTTCCTGTACCTGGTCAAATTTGTTCTGGTATTTGGACTGGTCGAGCAGAATCTTACAATCGCTGTTATTAATGATCGCCTGCTTTACTACCGGTGAGGATATAATATCTTCAACTTCCTGGGTGACGACGATGGCTTCCCCGAAAAATTTGCGAACTGTTTTAAAAAGGTATTTGATGTATTCCGCCATACCCTCCTTTGCGATGGCTTTCCAGGCCTCCTCGATGAGAATCATCTTCCGGATCCCTTTCAGCTTGCGCATCTTGGAGATAAAAACTTCCATGATGATCAGGGTAACGACCGGGAATAAAATGGGGTGGTCCTTGATGTTATCCAATTCAAAAACAATGAAGCGTTGTTGTAACAGGTCGAGGTTTTGAGTGGCATTGAGCAGGTAATCGAACTCGCCGCCCTTATAGTAGGGACGCAGCACATACAAAAAATTAGAAACATCAAAATCCTTTTCCTTCACCTTATCATTTTCGAGTACGCCCACAAAAGTTTCCGTTAGAAACTCATAGAAGCTGTTAAAGCAGGGGAACTTTGTATTGCCTTCATAATAGAGCTGCAGGGCATTGCTGAGGGCGACGTATTCACTGCGGCCATAGTCTTCATTGTCTTTTTTCCATAACGCCAGCAGCAGGGTTTTAATGCTTTCCTTTTTTTCGGTATCGAGCACATCTCCTTCCCCGATGTAAAAGGGATTGAAGCGGATGGGGTCTTTTTCAGAGTAAGTAAAATAGTATCCCTCCACCATATCGCAGAGTCCCTTATAGCTATGGCCCACATCCACCAGTACTACGTGGGTTCCCTGCTCATAATAGCTTCTTACCATATGGTTGGTAAAAAAAGACTTGCCGCTTCCGCTGGGGCCGAGGATAAATTTATTGCGGTTGGTGCAAATCCCCTTTTTGACCGGTTCATCGCTGATGTCTACGTGCACGGGCCTTCCGGTTAACCGGTCCCCCAGCCGGATCCCGAAGGGGCTCAGGGAGGAACGATAGTTTGTTTCCAGGTTAAAAAAACAGGCGGCCTGTTCAGCGAAGGTGTCGAAGGTATCATTCATCGGGAAGTCAGCGGCGTTCCCCGGTATGCCTGCCCAATGGATCTGCGGCGCCCCGCTTGTCTCCTGCTTAGGCACGGCATCCATCTGGGCCAGGGCACTTGACACCAGGTTTCTTATATCCTTCAGCTTAGCTGCCTCATCGGTCCACACCAGTATATTGAAATGCGCTTTTACCGGCAGGCGTTGCTGGCCGACCGCCTCATTCAAAAAATCATTGGTAGCATCCCGTGCAATGGTATTTTCGCGTGAGTAGGCTGACAGGGATTGCAGGCGAAGCCTTTTTCTTTCGAGCTGCTGGATTGTTTTTTGCACATCATCCATAAAGAGGTACTGGTTATAGATGTGATTGCAGGGCAATAACTGCCCGAGCACCGATGCGAAGCCAATGCTGAACTTCGTTTTATCTGTAGAATATTTATCATAATTGATCCGGGAGCCGCAAACGGAAGGCAGGTTGGCGGCGTCCGCCAGTGTATAAAGATTGCAATAATTTTCGCCGATCCGAAAGTCCTGGTAGTTAATATCCCGGATGATCCTGTCGTCACTCAAATAAACATATTTTTCTATGATCCCTGCATGATGGGTATCACTCAGTAATTTGTCGTCGGTTGCTCTCTTTAAATGCACAAAACCGCTGTCTTCCAGGATCCTTTTAAACTGCCCGCAGCCATCTAAGAAATCCTGTATCAATTGCGGCTTCAGGGTTTCTGCCGGAACGATGGAACTGCGCAACAGCGTAGAGAACAGGGAACTGGAGGGCCTGCGGCCGAAGGGCTTTTTGGTAAGAAATATATAACAGCGATGATCGAGGTAGGGGCGCTCGTTAAAAAAGCGCTCGCTGCTCCGTGACAGGAAGGTATTTTCTTTTGAAAAATCCGGGGTATAGCTGCTGTCCACGAACCAATCCTGTTTGTGCAAAACGGATTGTTTCGGCAAGACTTTTATAGCTTTGATCCATGCGTGTTGAAAGGCCTCATATTCCTGGTTAGACAAGGTGAATATTTCCGGCAGCGTCACTTCATATACTACTGTGATATCCCCCATCTTCGAAAGGATGCAATCATGCTCGACTCCTTTCACCGGTAACAAGTCTTCTAATCTTTTTTCCATTGAATAAATATTTTCCTGTTGTGTGAACTAACTACTTTGGGTACGTGCTGTTGTGCCAGCTTTTTCATCATGCCGAATTCCCCATGGGTATTGCTAAGCCGGTACACGTAAACAAACAATCCCGCCCCTGCCAGCAGGATGACCGCGAGGCAAACAAAGGTGTTAAGTCCCGTGATGTACATGACCGCAAAAAGTATCAGCAGCCCGATCAGGCCGCCGCCCAGGTACCAGATGTACTGTGCCTTCAGGCCCTTGAACTCAACACTTTTGTTGATGCCTTTATTAACGGGGTAGACGCTGTTAGACACCGAAGAAGCTTTTGATGACGGTAGCCACTACCACCAGGAACACGCAGGAGCCAAACCAGGCGGCGGCCACCTTGCCGGTATCGGGATCCCCGTGGCTCCACTTGGAGTAGACCTTTACGGCCCCGATCAGCCCGAGCACGGCGCCCACGGCGTACATTAAATTGGTCCCGGAATCAAAGTACCCGCGCACTTTCGTGTTCGCCTCGTTGATCCCCGCGTTGCCATCCTGGGCGAAGGAAGCCATTGTCATGAGGAGGAGCGCCATGGCGCTCAATAGTTTTT
>DASRLM010000498.1:0-5373 GCA_035648455.1 Puia sp.
GGCCATCAGGTCGAAATGCGTACCGAGTACCGACACTTCAGCCTGTCCGCTCTGCACGATAAACGGTTTTTCTTTATCAGGTGCTATTTCAAAATACGCTTCGCCTGTTATTTCCACCCGCCGTTCCGCACCGGAAAAAGAAGTGGGGAAGCGGATGGAGCTGGCTGCATTGAGCCATACGCGCGAGCCGTCTGCCAGGATCAGCTGATACTGTCTTCCGCGGGGTGTTGACATGGAATTATAAACCATCTTTTCGCGGTTCTCTTTGCCTGCCTTGTAGCTGATCAGATCGCTTCTCTTCATCAGTTGGGCATTCCCCTGTTTTTCGAGCGCCCCGTTTTGCACACTGTCGAGCAAGACCTGCTTTCCATCAGCAAGGGTGAGAATGGCCCCGCTCCTGCCCGGTGGCAGATCGAATGTCTGCCAGAGCTTCTCCTGTGCCAGTTGTCGTGAAGCAGGTTGTCGTTTTCCGTAAAAAAGATAAAAGCTGCCGGCCAGCAAGACGGCAATGGCGGCGGCAGCCACCCAGGGGCGGCGATAATAAGGTATGATTGTGCGAACCGGAATTTCAGCTTCATCCTGCGCGGATATTTTTGCCATCAGTGAATTGAAAACCTCGTGGCGGTCAAAATCAGTGGAACCGGCGCTGAACGCCGTATTGGAAAAGGTTTCCTGCAGCAGTTCGTCCAATGCTTCCGGAGAATAATCCCGGCTGTTGATGAGTTCATACAATTGAGACAATTCGTCCGGACTGATATTTTCATCCAGGTATTTTCTGAAAAGTGCAGCCAACTGGTTTCTTGACATAACGATGAATATGGTGATGGCGATGACCGGTCTGACCGTGGACGCCGGAATAAAGACGGATGGAAGAAGAAAAGGAAAACATCCTGATAGGGAAAAATGGAAATATTATCCCGCGAACTACTGCAGGAATCCGATAATCAGCAAAATGACTTTTTCTATGTTTTCACCGATCAGTTTGCGCAGGGTGATCAGTGCCCGCACGATATACGTTTTGGAAGAGAGCGGCGTGATATGCAGTCTTTTGGCAATTTCTTCATGGCTGAGACCTTCAAACCGGCTCAGTATAAATACTTCCCGCAGTTTGGGCGAGAGCCGGGCAACCGCCTGATTCAATATTTCCCCGAGCTGTTTTTTTTCCAGCATTTCCTGCGGAGAGCAATCCTGGTAGGAAAAATAACTGATCAGGAACTCACGGTTGGATTCACGGAACACCCGGGTCCGGATCTGATCATGAACGAGGTTGCGGATGATGGTATACAAATAGGACGGAAGGTTCTTTACGCCGGATAATTTTTCCCGGTTGTCCCACAGCTTTAGGAAAATATCCTGTGCCAGGTCCCTGGCCTGTTCCGGCGATTTGGTAAGCCGCAGTCCAGCGCCGTATAACCGGTCCCAGTAGCGGTCGAACAACTGCTGAAACGCCTGTTTATCGCCTGCTGCCAGCCGCTGCAGCAGGAGTTGGTCGGTGTGAACCGGTTCCCCGGACAAATGGCGGTATGTGTTCATGGTATGGCAGTGGTGAGGTTAACGGCGACCCGCTCCGGCAACTAACTTAGTTAATTTTGTGAAGTTTCTGGAAAGAATTTATTGTTGGGGTGGGAACCTGCGCCTGGTATATTCTCCTCAAGATCCTGGTCAGCAGAAAAAAATTCAGATCCGGGGATTTATTCCGGCTTTTTAATTTCAATAAAAGTTCATCCTGCAGCAGTCAGGCAAACTCCAGCCCTTTTTTGTCGGACTTACTCCGGATTTTCCGTACATTCATTGAAGTTTGAGGATTCAATAAAATGTTTCCCATGGCCGCTAACCTAAGCCATAAACCTTTCTCCGTCAAAAAGCCGGGAGGATCCGGGATCCGGCCGGTTTATGGATATTTCGTCCTGCACCCGCGGCTTCCCACGGCTGATTTCTACTTCCGGAAACTCCACCTGTTCAAGTCCCGTGCAGCCGATCGTACGGCCGCTTAACTTCAGGATGGCCGAATTCAAATACTAAACCTTCCCCATAACCTTCAAAGCACCAATTATGAAAAAGATATTCGCCTGGGTAGTCATCCTGATCCCGCTTTGCGTATTAAGCCAGAAGTCTGATAAAAAACACAAAAGCTCTCTGGGCATCGGCCTGAAAGCCGGACTTAATTTCGCTGATATCACGAACGCATCTTCAATCAATAGCAAAAGTCAAACGGGCTACCATGCCGGCGTGTTTCTGGACATCGGTTCCAAACTATTCGGCTCGCGTATGGAGCTGCTCTATTCCCGTCAGGGATATGACTATTCCTACGGTTCCTCATCCGGATCTGTCAAACACGATTATATCGCGATGGCCCAGTTGCTGGCCATCAATATCACGAGATTTGTCCAGGTACAGGTCGGTATGCAATTGGGATATCTGCTCAATGCAAAAATTGATAGTGCACAAACTACCGGCAACGCCTCCGTAGATAATCTGCTCAGCTATTATAACCGCTTTGAATATGCCCTCGCCGGCGGCCTGGAAATCCACCCCATCGCAGGTTTACTTATCGGTGCGCGGTATACGGCCAGCTTATCCGATTTATATAAACAACCTTCATCAGTCAGCCCTCAGGGAACAGGCTATTATCAATCGATCACATCCGGTAGTGGGGGCGTTAATTTTAAAAATAATATTATCCAGATTTTTATTGGCTACAGGTTTTGAAAAAATAAGGAATCATAAGACAGTCGCTTATTCTCTGATGCGCTGAATTCATAAAGGGTATCGGGAAAAGGTTGACACTCCGCATTTTTCTGTAGATTAGACCAAAGTATAAAACTAAGGGTGTGTGCGCATAAAGATAGCTGTGAACCGGGATAACCAGCCCGAAATAACACTGATGGATGAAAATGGGCGGCCGCTAACTACGGGGAAAACGCTGGTTTAACCGGATATATGGAAGAGGTAATATGATAGAGAATAGCTGCCAACGATTAATCTTACAAAACTTCAGGAACTTATTCTGTTCTAAGGCTTTTCACCGGGTTTGCTATTGCCGCTTTTACCGACTGGTAACTGACTGTCAGCAATGCGATCATTACGGATAAAAAACCGGCTAAGGCAAACACCCACCATTCCATGCCCACCCGGTAAATATAGTTTTGCAGCCATTTATACATGGCCCACCATGCCAGGGGAGCTGCTATTAAAAATGCGATGACAACCAGTTTTACAAAATCTTTTGATAGTAATGTGGTAATAGCGGTCAGCGAGGCGCCTAATATTTTTCGTATACCAATTTCTTTGACCCTGTTTTCCGCCATATAGGTGGCCAGACCAAATAGGCCAAGACAGGAAATAAATATGGTGAGGCCGGCAAACAAACCAGCGAGTGTGGCCTGGCGTTTTTCACTCTCAAACTTCCTGGCATAGGCTTCATCAACAAACCTGGCGTCGAAAGGATATTCAGGGTTATATTTTTTGAAAATGGCTTCTGCTCTTTTTAAATTATCTGTGGTGGAATTATTTCCGTTCAGTTTTATCTGCATCACGTTGAAAGTCATGAATTGACTTTTTGCACCGCATATCAATAACGGCCTGGTTGGCTCATAAGGGCTGGTCAGGATAAAATCTTTAATAACCCCTACAATATGCCAGTCAAAGCCAAGGTCCGATACTATTTTGCCCATTGGGTTTTTGAACTTCATGACTTTCAGCGATGATTCATTGATGATCAGCCCGGTTGAATCGGTCGGAAATTGCTTCAGATCGAAATCACGGCCCTGTACAAATTGTAAACCTGCCGTAGCACCCAACCCTTCATCAGCTAAATACCGGTCGAAAGACGTTTTATCATTCGGGTCCTTTCCTTCCCAGCTCTGTCCCCATCCATTGCTCCACCTTTCCGTAAGCGGAGAGTTTGTTTTGGTAATTGATTTCGCAACACCGGATGAAAGCAGTTCATTTTTTATCAGTGTGTAGTTCTTAGGGATATCACCGGTCATGAAATGGTAAATGAGATTGTCTTTGTTATATCCCGTCTCCCGCTCCCGGCCATAGTCTATCTGTTGTTTTACGATAATGGTGCAGATGATCAGGGTGATGGCAAAGCTGAACTGCAATACAACCAGTACTTTTCTTGGTGTTACCAGGGCATTTGCTTTTTTAAATGTGCCCTTGAGCACTCTGACGGGCTGGAAAGCGGAAAGAAAGAATGCAGGATAACTGCCTGCCAGCAGACCGGTGAATAAAATGAACCCGATAAATACAAACCAGGTATTGCTATTGCCAAAATCAATGAATAGTTTTTTATCCGTAAGCTGGTTGTAGCCAGGCAGGCTTATCTGAACAATAATGATGGCCAGAATGCCTGCCAGCAGGGCCAGAAATACAGATTCCCCGATAAACTGGCTGATGAGAGAACTTTTCCGGGCGCCCACCACTTTTCTTATCCCTACTTCCTTCGCCCGTTTTTCACTCCGCGCGGTGCTCAGGTTCATAAAATTGATACAGGCGATCAATAATATAAACGCGGCGATGATGCCAAATAGTTCTACGAACGTGCTAAGGCCTCCGTTATCTTCCACCCCATTGGTAAAGCTGGAATGCAAACGCCAGCGGCTAAGCGGATAGAGGAACAGCTCCCATTTCATCGTTTTTGCTTCATCGCTGTATTTCTGTTTTAATTTCCTTATCCCGGAAGCCGCAGCAGCATAGTTTGCACCGGGTTTCAGCAACACATAGGTGGGTGTACTGTTATCGTTCCAGCCCAGATCCTGCCCCGCGCCGTATTTTTGATTGGCCATGGACACCAAAAATTCAAAATCGAAGCGGGTGTTATTGGGCACACCTTTTACTACACCGGTTACGGTAAAGTCCCCATTATCTTTGATCCGTATCACCCTGCCCATGGCATCTTCTTTACCAAACAGGCTTTTAGCCGCTTTTTCCGTAAGCACCATGGAATGAATATCCTTCAATGCCGTAGCGGGATTGCCCTGCAGCATCGGGAAGCTGAACATTTGCAGGAACCCCGTATCCACCATGTTCCCGGATTTTATCAGTCTTTTATCGCCAACCGAAAAAAGAATATCACCGGTTCCGACTACCCTTACCGCGCGCTCTACTTCCGGCAGGTTGCTTTCCAATGCGCGGGCCAGCGGTGCGGGTACGGTATTCCAGCATTTGAGCTCACTCGCCATCGGCACGCGGTTCCATACTTCATATATCCTGTCCTTATTCTTATGAAACTCATCGTAGCTCATTTCATTCTGTATCCACAATAAAATAAGAATCGTGGCAGCCATTCCTACGGCAAGACCTGTAATATTGATTGCCGAAAACCCTTTATTACGCAGCAGGTTCCGGTAAGCGACTTTGAAGAAATTT
>DASRLM010000499.1:0-4905 GCA_035648455.1 Puia sp.
TTTCAGCTTGAGTCTTTATATCAGTGCCCTGATCAATCTTTCTTCAGGGTATATTTTTATTCTGGCATTTCATCTTAATGCCAAAAAAAGGTTCGAGATGGCGCGCATCATTGCCGTTGTTAACCTGAACCTGTACCTGATCGTAATGAACTATATGGAAGGTTTGCGTGCCGGAGAATACCTGCTGTACTTTCCTTACTTTCTGGTGATGACCATGGTTATCGACGTCAAAAAGAATTTTACCGAGCTGAAGTTCGTTTACCTGATCACGATCATTTCTGTTCTGGTTTGTTTTAATGTGAGTCCGTTTGAGAACTATTACCAGGTCCGCATTGCAGGCATGTTTGCGCGGCTGTACAGCAGCAACCTGGCCATTTCCCTCACCCTGACTACGTTCTTCTCCTATTTTATATTCCGGGTGAACCGGGATAATGAAGATGCCATCCTGAAGGAAAAACATTTTGTGGATACCATTTACAATACCTCACTGGATGGGGTGCTGATCATGGATGCGGAATACCGCACCATCATCGGATGTAATAACCGGGCCTGTGAACTGTTGCACATCCTCAATAAAAAAGAAATCGAGGGAACGCCCATAGAACACTGGTTCACCAGCGAACACATCAAGCTGTTTAAAAGCATAGAAATGAAGCTGGCCAATCACCAGGCCAGGGACTGGCAGGGTGAACTGGCGCTCACTTCCAGTGAAAAAACTTTTTTTGCCTTTGTGAATATTGTACCCTTCCTGGATAATAACCGCTGGTTCTTAAAGATCAGTATTCTGGATCTTTCGGAAATCAAAACGGCGCAGTTCGAACTGATGAAGGCCAAACAGAAAGCGGAAGTGGCCTCGCAGGCCAAATCCAGGTTCCTGTCCAACATGAGCCATGAACTGCGGACCCCGCTAAATGGCATCATTGGTACATCCAACTTATTATTGCAGGAGGATTATCTGCCCGATCAGAAGTCCCATCTGGATATCCTGAAATATTCTTCCGAACACATGATGATGCTCATCAATGAGATCCTGGATTTCAACAAGATTGAAGTGGGTAAGTTGCAGCTTGGTCAGGAACCGGTTGATCTGAAAAAATTCCTGGAAAAGATTACGCTGCAGTTTGCGGCCCAGGCCCATGCCAAACACATCGGTTTTAAAACAGATATTGATGAGAATCTCGACATTGAAGTGATGACGGACGAAACGCGTCTGAACCAGGTGTTCAGCAACCTGCTCTCCAATGCCATTAAATTCACCCATTACGGAGAGATCGTGGTGGTTGCGCGGAAAATATATTCCACGAGCCAGAAAGCCACCATTCAATTCATGGTCAAGGATACCGGCATTGGCATCCCTGCCAACAAGCAACTGGAAATATTTGAAAGTTTCACCCAGGCAGACGTCAATACCACACGCAAATATGGAGGTACCGGTCTTGGTCTTGCCATCACCAAAAAGCTGGTGAGCCTGTTCCACGGGGAATTGCAACTGGAAAGTGAAGAGGGGCGGGGCAGTACTTTTCATTTTACCCTGAAACTGACCATCAGCGAAAACCGGAAACGGTACATCAACGAGGATAAGGTGAAGCAGTTATGCACTTTCCCCGGTGTAAAAGTGATGGTGGCAGAAGACAATGCCATCAATATGTCTATCGCCCGGCGCTTCCTCAACAAATGGGGGATAGAAGTAAAAGAAGCCTACAATGGGAAACAGGCCGTAGAGCTGTTCTCCCAGCATAAATTCGACCTGGTGCTCATTGATCTGGAAATGCCGGAGATGGACGGCATAACGGCCCTTGGTGAAATCAAAAAAATCAATCCCGCCGTTCCCGCCATTGCTTTTACTGCAGCGGTGTACGACGATATGCGCGCGGATCTTCTCCGCAAGGGCTTTATGGAATTTGTTCCGAAGCCTTTCCGGCCGGAGGATCTGCACAACAAAATCTCCATCCTGCTTTCAGCAAACAGCACATCCACAACAGTTTGTTAACAATAAAAATTTAGGATTGTATTAAACCCCGCTGCTTAAAATGCGTCTGATATAAAAATCAACGTAATTATGAAAGCAAACAGCATTAACCGGCTGGCCATACTGTTATGTGTCGCCTCCGGAATTCTACTCTATTCCTGTAAAAAGGATAATTCGTCAACCGGTTCAGGCAATTCCAGTGAGCAGGTTTCTACGGCCGGTGATGACCAGGCGCAGGTTTCCGATGAGTCGGATGCCGTTACGGACGATGCGACCACGGCATTGAACGGGGCGTCCAGTTTTTCCGGTGAAGACAACAGTACGGTTTCTCTTTCCGGTACCACGGAAGTAAATGGCATTAGCACGGACCAGCAGGTGAACGGTCAGTTTAAGATTCACGGGTTGATCTGTGATGCTACCGTAACCTACGACACATCGAACAACCAGCGCATCATCACCATTGTTTATGATGGCAGCAATTGTCGCGGAAACCGTACGCGTACCGGAACTGTGGTGGTGACGTTGCCCTACGGACAACGTTGGAAAGACGTTGGGGCAACGGCAACCATTAACATACAGCAGTTAAAGATCACCCGTGTGCGGGACGGTAAAAGCATTGTGATCGACGGATCCAAAACGTTTACCAATGTAAGCGGTGGTTTGCTGAAAGATCTGGCCACCCTCGGTTCCATCATCCATACGGTGAAGAGTGATGGTATCTCCGTTACATTTGATAATGGCAAACAAAGGGTATGGCACATCTCCAAACAAAGATTGTTCACTTATGGCAATGGTATTGTAATGACCACCACGGGCACCTATTCCGATGGCACCGACAACAATATTGCCGAATGGGGAACCAACCGTTTCGGAAATACATTTAAGAGCCTGATCAGTGAACCGAAAATATTCCGTCAGGATTGTGATTTCAGATTGACCGGCGGACAAAACACCATTATAACAGACAGCGGTACAACGGTTATTAATTACGGACTTGATGTGGATGGTAATCCAACGGGATGTCCCGGCACCGGTAGTTATTACTATAAATTAGTCTGGACCGGCATAAATGGAGGAACATATACTATTATTTTGCCTTTTTGATCCGTGCTTTGGTTTAATAAAAAGACCCATCTCTTACCAGAGATGGGTTCTTTTGTTGTGAATTCATCAAAATAAAATTATTTGTTGAGTGCTTTCCGGACAGCCGGTGCTACCTCATTGCCCAGCAATTCTATACAGCGCATGATCTTATCGTGCGGCATGGTGCCCACGCTGATGTGCAGCAGAAAGCGATCCAGTTTGAACAGTTCCTGTTCGTACAATATTTTTTCTGTCACCTGGCCGGCGCTTCCTACCAGCAGGGAGCCTCGCATGGATCTGCCGGCTTCATATTGAGCCCGGCTTGTGGGCGGCCAGCCGCGTTCCTTACCAATCCGGTTCATGGAATAGGCGTAATACGGGTAGAATTCATCGGCTGCCTGCTGGGCATTGTCCCCAATGTATCCGTGTGAATGAACGGCCAGGGGCAGCATTCCGTGGCCCGCAGCCGTGGACGTTTTGCGGTACAGGTCAACCAGCGGGAGAAACTGGGCGGGGCTTCCGCCAATAATGGCTAAAGTAACTGGTAAACCGAGTTTGCCTGCCCGGATTACGGAGGCGGGTGTGCCGCCTACGGCGATCCAGATGGGCAGTTTATCCTGAAATGCGCGGGGATAAACCCCCAGGTTTTGGATGGGCGGACGGTGTTTTCCCCTCCAGCTTACTCTTTCTGATCCGTTGATCATCAGCAGGAGATCCAGCTTTTCTGTAAACAGATCATCATAGTCTTCCAGTGCATATCCGAACAGCGGAAAGGATTCAATAAAGGAACCACGTCCGGCCATGATCTCGGCACGACCACCGGATAAAAGATCTACGGTGGCAAAATCCTGGTAAACCCTCACCGGGTCATCCGAACTCAATACGGTCACGGCGCTGGACAGCCTGATCTTTTGAGTGATGGTTGCGGCAGCGCCCAGCACAACAGCCGGCGAGGAAACCACAAAATCAGGTCGATGATGCTCCCCAATGGCATAAACATCCAGCCCCACCTGATCTGCGAGCCTGATCTCTTCCATCAGGTCCTTCATCCGCTGATGGGGCGAGATGCTGATGCCTGATGCCGGATCGGGGGTAAGGTCCGCGAAAGTGCTGATGCCAAGTTCCATAAATAGTAGATTTATGGAGGCAAAGGTAAGCGGAAAGCCTCTCCGCTTTCCGGGTTACTTACCCGGTTATTCGCCCTTTTTTGGTATTTTAGTCGCCCGGCCATGGTTACCAAAACTTCAGTGATTGATTTCTTCAGCAGAAGCAAAGTGATTTTCGCCACGATTGCGGCTGTGATTACTTTTTCCATTACCCTCTACAACCAGTTCAAATCGACCCCCACCACCGAGATATCGGGATATGTTTCAGCAGACAAAAACAGCCTTGTTCCGGTGGATGCCGTGGTCAAGATCATCAGTCCGGTGCAGAGCCAGACGGAAACGGATGCCAAGGGCCGGTTTAAATTCAAGCTGCAGAATGTTCAGAGCGATACCTTCCTGCTCGTTATCCAGAATAAAAAAACAAACATCGAGACGAAGCAGGATGAGTATGTGAACGCATCGCAGGGAAGAAAAGACATTTTCGTGCTTTTTAATTCGTCCACGGATGAAGAAAAGGTATATGCCCCTTTGGGGAAAAGCACGTCGCCGGCCTATTCCAGAAGGCCACCCGAAATATTGAAGGCACTTCATCAGATCTTTCCGGTTAGAAGAAGGGCGCGCTGAATTCAACGGGCCTACGGGTTTCCATGTATGGATCTGTGCTGACTATAATAAACGGGTAGGGCATTCGTTTTAATGCCAAATTGCGAACCGCCCATACAGGAATGCCAATTTGTTTTACGGTCC
>DASRLM010000500.1:0-4537 GCA_035648455.1 Puia sp.
CTGGACATCAGTCAATATATGAAACCCGATGGACAACTGGATTGGGACGCTCCGGCTGGAGACTGGCTGATCTACCGGTTTGGTCACACATCGATGGGCGCTTTGATCCAGCCTGCGCAACCGCAGGCGATCGGGTTGGAATGTGATAAAATGAGCGAGACCGCCGTTGCCTTTCACATGGACCACGTAATCGGTGAAATACAAAAACACCTCGGGGATTTAATAGGCACCGGGTTTACGCACGTTCATTTTGACAGCTACGAAGCCGGAGATCCAACCTGGACGCCCAAAATGCGGGAAGAATTCCGCAGCCGGAGAGGATATGATTTGATTCCCTATCTGCCGGCATTTGCGGGAAGGATCATTGACAGCCCGAAGGATTCCGCAAAATTCGGCTATGATTTTGAAGCAACGGTCAAAGATTTGTATAAGGACATTTATTTCACCACCGTTTCCAATAAACTCAAAGCGGCTCACCTTACTTTTTTATGTGAACCCTATGGCGGCCCCTGGCGCCAGGACGATGTAATGCCGCTCGTTGCCGACGTAATGGCCGAATTCTGGACGGACAAAGGCGTTTATACTCCTTATGAACTGGAGCCCACGGTAAAAGCTTTGCGAAAATCGGGTCAGAACATCATCGAAGCAGAAGCATTCACCGGACAACCGGAATTCAGCGAGTGGGTCGAAACCCCGGGCTATCTCAAACCCATTGGGGATGCTGCATTTTGCGCCGGCGTGAACCGCATGGTGATTCATCGTTTTGTAGAACAGGCTTTCGGCGATAACTATAAGCCCGGGATCACCATGGGGCGCTGGGGTACGCATTTTGACCGTACACAGACCTGGTGGAAACCGGGTAAAGAGGCTGTGAAATACTGGCAACGCTGCCAGGCTTTGTTACAATGGGGTCTTATAGCAATGCCGGGGGAAAATGATTTCAAGGCCGTTACGAAGGACAGTATACAGATCAAAAGCATTCATCGCCACGGAGAAAATGCGGACATCTATTTTGTGGCCAATACCGCCCGTGAGCCGGGGACCGCCATCTGTAGTTTTAAAATATCGGGCTGGCAACCGGAATTGTGGGATCCCGTTACGGCAATCATGCGTGATCTTCCGCAATTTGAAGATAAAGACGGGGTAACATCCCTGAGCATTCCATTCGACCGGGCACAAAGTTATTTTATTGTTTTCCGCCATAAAACGGACAAAACGGCCCCTGAGAAAAAACAAAATTTCTCCACGCAAAAAGAAATTGTGGGACTGAAGGGTGCCTGGCAGGTTCGGTTCGACAGCGTCTGGGGCGGTCCCTCAAAATCTGTTTTGTTTGACAGTCTGCAGGACTGGACCCTGAATGATCATACTGGGATTAAATATTACAGCGGAACAGCGGTTTACCACAAAACATTTAGTGTTCCTGTCAGGAACCTGAAAAATAGAACGAAGGCTGTATACCTGGATTTGGGTTTGGTAAAAGACATCGTGCACGTCAGGCTAAACCATAAGGATCTGGGGGTGATCTGGACGGCGCCCTGGAGGATACAGATCCCGAATGGATTGCTAAAAGCAGAACACAACCAACTCGTACTGGAGGTGTCGAATGTATGGGCCAACCGGCTTATCGGCGATGAACAGGAACCCGCCGATTGTGAATGGCTGCCGGGTCCCCTGGGTGATGGTCGTTATTTAAAAGAATTTCCGGATTGGTTCCTGAATAAACAACCACGGCCGTCAAAGGGCAGGTATTGCTTTACCACCTGGAATTATTTTACCAAATCGTCTCCCTTAAGCAGTTCCGGCTTATTTGGCCCGGTAAGGATTATGGAAGCGGAATAGCAAGCCGGGAAGCAAAATTCCTTTTACTTTTGATTTTTAAATTCCGTCAGGATGAAATTATTGAACAGTCTTCCACCGTTTGCGGTCATGGTTATTTTAGCTTCCTGTAACAACCCGTCTTCCGGTCCCGCAAAAAACGATTCCCTGTCTTCAGCGAATCCATTCTATTCCGTAAGCAGCCTGTCATATCATGCCCCTGCCTTTGATAAAATAAAAAACAGTGATTTCGAACCGGCGCTGGAAGCCGGAATGAAACAGAAGTTATCTGAAATGAAGCAGATTGAAAATAACCCCGATTCACCCACTTTCGAAAACACGCTCGTGGCCATGGAAAAAGCGGGTCAGTTGCTGCAGCGGACGGAACTGGTATTCAATCTGCTGAAACAGGCGAATACGAATGATGAATTAAAAAAACTGAATGAGTCCATGGCGCCTGAACTGTCTGCCAACGACGATGCCGTCTATCTAAACAGCCGGTTCTTTAAAAAAATATCGTCTTTATACAAGCGCCGGGAACAATTGAACCTGGATACCGAATCCAAACGACTGCTGGAATATTATTTTCTAAAATTTGAAATGGCCGGCGCTAATCTCGCGGATGGCGATAAGGAACAGCTTAAAAAATTAAACCAGCGGGATGCTTCCCTGAGTGCCCGGTTTTCCAACCTGTTGCTGGGATCCACAAAGGCGGGCGCACTCGTGCTGGATAGCGTGTCGGAATTGCGGGGATTGCCCCAGGGAACCATTGATGCTGCCGCACAAGAAGCAAAAGCGGACAATCTGGATGGCAGGTGGGTGATCGCTTTGCAGAATACGACGCAACAACCCGATCTGCAGTTCCTGAGCAACCGGTCCATCCGGCAAAAACTATTTGAGGCTTCCTGGAACCGGGCAGAAAAAAAAGATTCGAACGATACCCGCGAACTGATATCGCAGCTCGCCCATATCCGGGCCCAAAAGGCAAAGCTGTTGGGATACCCCAATTTTGCGGCCTGGAATCTGCAGGATCAAATGGCCAAAACGCCGGATGCGGTCAACAGCTTCCTGGGTAAACTCATTCCCTCAGCTACGGCGAGCGCCCGTATGGAGGCCTCCGATATTCAGTCACTGATCAATAGACAAAAAGGCGGGTTTAAGCTACAACCCTGGGATTGGGAATTTTATGCTGAACAGGTACGCAAAGCAAAATACGATTTGGATGAGAGTCAGGTGAAGCCTTATTTCGAGTTGGACACGGTATTGCAGCGTGGCGTTTTTTATGCGGCCAATTTATTATATGGTATCAGTTTCAGGGAAAGAAAAGATCTGCCGGTATATCAGCCCGATGTGAAAGTATTTGAGGTGATGGATCAGGACGGGCAGCCGCTGGCCCTGTTCTATTGCGATTATTTTAAGCGGGACAATAAAAACGGCGGCGCCTGGATGGACAACCTCGTTATACAATCCAAATTGTTGGGGAACAAGCCCATAATTTATAATATCTGCAATTTCACAAAGCCTGCTCCCGGACAGCCCGCATTGATCAGTTTTTCGGATGTCACCACCATGTTTCATGAATTTGGTCATGCGCTTCACGGCATGTTTGCCAGTCAGCAGTATCCCAGTATTTCCGGTGCCAATACGGCCAGAGATTTTGTGGAATTCCCTTCGCAGTTCAATGAACACTGGGCCTCCGATCCAAAAGTATTTAGCCATTATGCGGTGCACTATCAAACGGGTGCAGCTATGCCGGCGGCCCTGGTGGATAAAATTAGAAAATCGGCAACGTTCAATCAGGGCTATATGATGACGGAGCTATTGGCGGCTGCAAGTCTTGATATGAAATGGCATGAACTGTCTGCAGATGCTCCTTTACAGGACGCAGATTCCTTTGAAGTATCTGCTCTTCACAAAGCTCACCTCGATCTTCCGCAGGTGCCGAGCCGGTACCGGTCTAGTTATTTCTCTCATATCTGGTCGCTGGGCTATGCTGCGGGATATTACGCTTATCTGTGGACGGAAATGTTGGATGACGATGCTTTCTCCTGGTTCCAGGAACACGGGGGCCTGACCCGCGAAAACGGACAGCGTTTCCGCGATATGATCCTGTCCCGCGGCAATACGGTGGACCTGGCAAAAATGTTCAGGGACTTTCGCGGACGCGATCCGGAAATAGGGCCGATGCTCGAGAACCGGGGGCTGAAATCAAAATGAAAGATCATAATGAAAAATGTCTGAAAATGAAAATGTCCGGAAGCAAAATAATTTTCTCTGTTATTTCATTTTTTTCTGTTGCGGCTTTGTCCGCACAAAATAAAAATTCAGACATCCTTGCTCCAGGAAATGTGCCCATGCTGGTTGATAGCGGATTTGGTTTTACGGAGGGGCCGGCTGTGGACAAAGAAGGAAATATCTTTTTTACCGATCAGCCCAACAACAAAATATGGAAGTACGATATCCAGGGAAAACTCTCGGTTTTTTTAGATAAAACCGGCCGTTCCAACGGGATGTATTTTGATTCAAAAGGCAATCTGATCAGTTGTGCCGATGAAAACAACCAGCTGTGGTCCATTGATCCGAAAGGTAGAATAACCGTTTTGATCAAAGATTACAGGGGGCATACCCTGAACGGGCCCAATGATCTTTGGATTGCTCCCAACGGGGATATGTACATTACAGATCCTTATTACCAGCGCGATTATTGGACAAGGAAAAAGGC
>DASRLM010000501.1:0-8865 GCA_035648455.1 Puia sp.
TTCAATATCTTTTCTTTTTGAACTTTACGCCGCGGTCATTATTGTTCCGGTCGTTATTATTCCGGTCACTATTATTCCGGTTGTTATTATTTCTTTGAAATTTCTGATTGCGTTTATTGCGGTAATCCCCATACCCGTTGCCGCTGCGTTCCCTGTTCTCCACGGGACGGAAACTTCTCACGAAGGGTGTATTGGTGAATTCCAGCTGGCCATTGGTTATGGCGCTCAGCTCTCCCTGAATGGCATCGTCGTGCACGGTTTCCTTGTGCCAGTTGGCGTACGCCAGTTTCATATAATAAGCAACGGCATTGGCCAGTCCGTTTTTCTTATCGGGGTTCTCTTCCTGTAGCGCTTTCTGAATGATCAGCTCCAGGTTCTTTCCGAGATGCGAATGTTTCGGATATCTTTTCGGATAAGGAAGTGCATCGGATTTCGGACGCAGGGTTTCCCTGGTTGGAATGGGATAGGGAGAAGAAACCTCCAGTTTGAAGTCGGAAATAAGGAAAAGATGATCCCATAATTTATGACGGAAATCCTCTACATTTTTCAGATGCGGATTCAGGAACCCCATCAGCTCAATCACCGATTGCGCATTCCTTTCCCGCACTTCCCTGTCTTCAATCGTGAGCAGGTATTCAATCATCCGCTGGATATGGCGGCCGTATTCTCGCATAATCAAATGATTACGCGTTGTATTGTATTCCATTATGTGTAGCGCTTTAAGCCGACAAACCTACGAAAAAAAAGTCAGTCTACGAGTACCTTGGTCAGGAACTGTTGGTTGTTGCTCACACCCAGTGCCCTGAGGAAATAAATTCCTTTGGCCAGATGACTGGTTATTTCCATGCTGGCCAGACTGTTGCCCTCCATCCGGATCTGTTTTTTCTGTACAACCTGACCGGTCGGACTGATGAGTTCCAGGTTAAAGGACCCCTGCTGTATTTCGTCAAACTGAACGGTAACGAGGCTGCTGACCGGATTCGGGTAGGTCTGAATTCCGGGACGCCGGTCATCCTGTTGCAGGTTAACCGATTTAATGATTGAAAAGGCTAA
Organism: Puia sp.; assembly: GCA_035648455.1. Classification (GTDB taxonomy): domain Bacteria; phylum Bacteroidota; class Bacteroidia; order Chitinophagales; family Chitinophagaceae; genus Puia. The sequence continues at coordinate 1,054 of DASRLM010000501.1, forward strand.
ATTTCCTTCCGGGTCCGACCGCCTGATGCGGAAGTATATTTCCCCCACATCAGTTGAAGCAGGGTGATATTGATACTGGTATTGTGCAACAGTACCTGTTGGAGCAGATCCAGCGGGTACGGTGCCTGCACTGGCCCAGTGTTCCCCGTCTTTACTGTATTGGATTTCATAAGTTATATCACTTTGATCGTTGGTGGAGAGCCATTGCAATGAAATAATGCCGTCTTTTTTAAAGGCCGAAAAATTGCTGATACCGGTTCCAAGGGCCACTGCCGGACACCAGTAATAGGTGAGGTTCAGCGTGCCGCCAAACACGGTAGTTACTTTTGACCTGTAATTCGGACCGCCGATAACATCAATCATTCCACCATTAATAGTATAGACGAAGTTCACGGTTCCGACTCCAATATAGGCCGCATTTCCTCCGGTAGTGCCAATATTTGTTGGATTAAGAATTACATTATCCGGCCCATGGGTAACGGTGTCACCTGGCGTGCCATAGTAACTCAGCGTGTCGGGGCCATATGTTTTAGTAAATGTATTGCTGATACTTATTCCCGGACCTGACACCACATTGGTTAAGGCTAATAAAAATTCAAAAATCGTGCTATCGCTGGCAACCGGAGGGCCAACATATCCAATTGGAGTTCTGTCCCCTGTGTTGATAGCGCCGCTCACAGAAATACCCGAAATAGTATCTTTTAGGGTAACACAACTTAAATTACCGATGGACGGATCAAACTGTTGAAAAGTGTAGTTTAAAGCACTCGCTGTTGTGGGCGAAATGGTGATGGACTGCGTAACGGCAGTTGCCGGAGTGCCGGCGGCGCATAAACATTGTGAATAAGATGAAGGAATGGTGAAAAAGGCTATGAATGCCAATAGCACGAAGCCCCGGAGGTAAATGTGTTTCATAGACACGGATTTTGATGACGGATTGACGGATTGACGGAAAACGAACCAACTGTAAATCTATTCAAGATCAGGCAGCAATACCAGCGCATTAGTACGCAAAGTACCCCTTCGTAATTTCCGCAGCCGTTTCCAAAATCATTTGCATGGAAATAGCCCGGATTTTCCCGTTAACTTCACCGGAAAAACGGACCCGAGCCACCGGGTTTATCCTGCTTATTCTCAAAAAATATGAAACAATCCACCATTCAGATAGATGTGTCCCTGAACGATCAAAAGATACCCCAGGAAATTGCCTGGAATGCCAGCGATTCTTCCGCAGAAAATACCCGCAAGGCCAAGGCTTTCCTGCTTTCCCTCTGGGACGGTCAGGAAAAAACCGCCCTGCGTATTGACCTGTGGACCAGCGACATGATGGTGGATGAAATGGAAGACTTTTTTTACCAGACCCTGGTCACCATGGCAGATACCTATCAGCGCGCAACCGGGTACGCAGATTTGAGTGATGAAATCAAGACCTTTGCCCGAAACCTGTACGATAAATCCAGGGCAAGACAAATGAAAGAAAACAAACTATAATTTTTTAATATGAGCCTTGAACAAAAGGTAATGGCAGACCTGAAAACAGCCATGCTCGCAAAGGATGAAAAGGCGCTTCGTTCCTTGCGCGCCATCAAAGCGGCCATCATTCTGGCGAAAACTGCCGAAGGGGCGGGCGGGGAAATAAAAGAAGAAGACGAGATCAAAATGCTGCAGAAGCTGATCAAACAAAGAAAAGATTCCCTGGAAATCTACCAGGGCCAGCAGCGGAAGGACCTTGCACAAAAAGAAGAAGAGGAAATTGCCATTATAGAAAAATTTCTTCCCAAACAAATTTCCGGTGATGAACTGAAAAGCATTTTGCAAAAAATCATTGCGGAAACAGGCGCCAGTTCCCCGGCGGACATGGGCAAAGTGATGGGTGCGGCTTCCAAACAACTGGCGGGAAAGGCCGATGGCAAAAGCATCAGCACGGCTGTAAAAGAACTGCTGAGCAAACCCGCGTGAGAACGGTCGGCTTGATCCAATTTAATGGCTCTCTCATGTTTACTCCACATTGACCATTACCGGAATATCAATATGCGTCGGATATTTTTCCGAGAAATAGATCGTTTGGGTGGCTTTGATGAAATCCGTGTTTTTCGCTTCGTAAATATTCGGCACAAATTTTTGCGGGTTCCTGTCTATTACCGGGAACCAGCTGCTTTGCACCTGTATCATCAAACGGTGACCCTTTTTGAAAACATGATTCACCTCGTGTAATCCAATCACAAATTCTTCCGGTTTGTTTGGAACCAGCGCTTCCGGTTGGGAAAAACTTTTCCGGTACCTGCCGCGGAATACTTCCATGGCCACAGGAAACTGATATCCACTCATTAAATAATTATCATGATCCCATGCAGGATATACATCTATGAGTTTAACCACCCAATCCACATCCGTTCCGGTGGTAGAGGCAAACAAATGAGCCGTGATGGCACCGGTGACGGTAAGATCTTCTGCTAAGGAATCGGTGGAAAAGCTGATGACATCGGGCCGTGTATACACAAAACGCTGGTCCTCCACCTGCCAGGGCCTCCACCGGCTTCCGGGTCCGTAGGTTGCTTCAATGGGCAGTGCACGATAAGGAACGGGCTTTTGCGGATCACTCACATAACTGACGGATCCTTTTTCCGTTTTTGGTTTAACAAACCCCGCCGTTTGATGGGCACCGGCATATAAACGCTGTATGGTTGCTTCTTTAGGGGGCCAGCTGTTATAGGTTTTCCATTCATTGGATCCCGTTTGGAAAGCATAGGCTTCATCAAATTTTCCATCGCCGATGCCTTTCAGATAAAAATCGAACCATTTTTTCTGCAGCTCCCGGAACCAGTCGCCGGTATTGCTTCCAAAAGATATTTTACTGATGCTGTCTCCCTTCTTTGTTCCCCACTGACCATGATACCAGGGTCCCAGCACCAGATGATTCCGGTTAAAGCTGTCTTTCTTTTCCATTTGCCCGTACATCAGCTGCGGCCCGTTAAGGTCTTCCTGGTCGTAATAACCACCTACATGCAATTGGGGTATTTCTGGTGAATGCACATAATTGAGCGGAGAATTTTTTTGCCAGAAACTATCGTAGTCAGGATGTTTTACAAAATTGTTCCAGGTGGGCACGCGGCCATGAAAATATTTTTCATTTACATTTTTCAGGGAACCCAGATTCAGGTACCAGTCATACAGGTCAAACCGGGGAAAGGGAAAATCACTGTCCTTTGCGGGATCCATCTCCACTTCATAGGTGTATTCCATTCCGTAACTCAGCCTGAAGGCTCCGTTATGGTGAAAATCATCTCCCAGAAAAAGATCTCCCATGCAGGCCTGTTCGGAGGAAGCCTTTAAAGCAGGATGCGGATCCACGGCGCCAGCCAGCGCAAGCCAGCCCGGATACGAGATGCCCGTGATGCCGGCCTTTCCATTGTTATTGGGTACATGATGAAGCAGCCAGTCGATCGTATCCCAGGTATCCGTGCTTTCGTCTACGGCGCCGGGTTGTTTTAGATGAATGATGGGCTGGTGAATCTGCATGGACCCCTGGCTTTTGAATTTCCCGCGGATATCCTGGAAAACGAATATATATCCTTCTGCTGCCAGGGATGCATAATTGAACTGATCCGAAAGCGTGATTGTTCCATCAGCGGGCAGCCGGTCATCTGCACTGTATGGAGTACGCATGATCAGAAAGGGATAGGGATCTGAATGATCAGCCGGACTCAGGATTACCGTATTCAACTGCACACCATCCCGCATCGGAACCATCACGGTCGTTTTTACATATTGCGGAAAGCCGGTTTGTTGGGAAAATACCGCGCAGGAAAAAAACAGCAGCGCGGCCAACAGTATTTTTTTCTTCATAAGAGGGAAAAGTTTTAAAAAATAGATCTATTCGTAGATATTCAGCCGGTGGCGGAGTTCCGTTGATTCCTGCTGGAGTTTCCTGATTTTTTCCAGCAGATGCTGCAGGGCATCTATCCCCGGGACATTGATGTTCAGTTCATAATACAGCCTGCTGTATTGTTCAAGCTGCGGCACATCTTCGGGATGAATAAATTGTTTTGTTTCCTGGTAATGGATGCTGATCAGTCCATATTCTTCCAGCGTTTGAATAAACGTCTGTTCAATATGATACCGGGAACAGCAGATTTCGAGCGGTATGATTTCTTGATCGGACATTTCGATTTATTTCAGTTTCGAAAGTTCAGTAAACAGTTCTTTCTGTTTCTGTGTCAGGTTTTGCGGAATCAGGATATTATAAGTTATATACAGGTCGCCCGAAGTTCCTTCCTGTTTGTATACCGGAAAGCCCTTACCCTTCAACCGCGTTTTGGTTCCGTTCTGGGTTTCCGGTTTTACCTTCAGCTTAATTTTTCCACCATCCAGGGTGTCGACCGTTACTTCGCCGCCTAAAACAGCAATATACAAATCCAGGTTTATCGTGGTGTACAGATCATTTCCGGATCTTTTAAATACCGGATCGGAAGTTATTACAAAAGTAATATACAGGTCGCCGCTGGCACCTCCATTCGCGCCTGGCGCACCGTGGCCCTTCAGTTTGATCACCTGCGCGTCTTCCACTCCGGCAGGAATGGTTATGCGGATATTCTTTTCGTTTACGGTCAGTGTCTGCTGATGTGCTTTGGCAGCATCACGCAGGGGGAGATGCAGTTCTGCCTGATAGTCCTGCCCGCGGAATTTGGTTGAACGCCTTCCGGCACCGGCGCCAAAGAGCTGCTCAAAAAAATCAGAATATTCTCCGCCGCCGAAATTGCCGGCGAAGGGATCTTCGGATTGCTGGCGGGAAGTATGCTGCTGGTTCTGGCGTGCCTTTTCAAACTGATCGGCATGGGCCCAGTCCTCCCCGTACTGATCGTATTTTTTTCTTTTTTCCGGATCGCTCAGCACTTCGTTCGCCTCATTGATGAGCTGGAATTTTTTATTCGCTTCCTTATCTTTTGGGTTGAGGTCCGGATGAAATTTCCTCGCCAGCTTCCGGTAAGCTTTTTTTACATCATCCGCAGATGCATTTTTTGGAATTTCCAGTATCTTATAATAGTCTGTAAAAGCCATATAAATGTGCTGTTAAACGAGTTCCTTTACAACATTCCAGATTGCTTTTGGTTTGCCCAGTGTGTAATAATGCAGTACGGGCATTCCGGCTTTCTTCAATTCACGGCTCTGCTGAAGCAGCCATTCGGTTCCGATCTGTTCCACGTCCTCGTCTGTTTTGGCTTTCATCACGGCATTGGAAAGATCCGCCGGAATATCCACATGAAATACTTTGGGAAGCAGCGTCAGTTGTTTTTTGCTGGTAATGGGTTTTAGTCCGGGTACGATCGGAATTTCAATGCCGTTTTCCCGGCAGGCCTTCACGAAGTCAAAGAATTTCTGATTGTCGAAAAACATTTGTGTGGTAATGTATTCCGCACCGGCATCTACTTTGGCCCTGAGGTTCATCAGGTCCGTGGCGAGGTTGGGGGATTCAAAATGTTTCTCGGGATAGCCGGCAACACCGATGCAGAAATTGGTTTTGCCGCCGTTCAGGATGTCTTCTTCCAGGTATAATCCGTGATTCAGCCGCACCACCTGTTTCAGCAGGTCTATCGCATACCGGTTACCACCGGGTTCCGGATTAAAGGTTGCTTCGTTCCGGGCCGCGTCTCCGCGTAATACCAGCACATTGTCCACCCCCAGAAAATGCAGATCAATCAATGCGTCTTCCGTTTCCCGTTTTCCGAATCCACCGCAGATCAGGTGTGGAACGGCATCAATCTGGTAATGATTCATGATGGCCGCACAGATGCCTACGGTACCCGGCCGCTTTCTCACTTCCACCTTTTCAAAGGTGCCGTCTGTTTTCTTTTTAAACATCGTTTCACTCCGGTGATAGGTGACATTGATAAATGCCGGTTTGAATTCCATCAGGGGGTCCAGGTTTTCATAAATGGAGTTGATGGTCTTCCCTTTCAGGGGAGGAAGTATTTCAAAGGAGACTACGGTTTCTTTTGCCTTTTGGATGTGTTCTATAACCTTCATCAGTAATGCCCGGAACGGTTTATTTTATGGTCTGCAAACTTACTTCAATAGCGCTAGAACACAAGCGGATGTTAAACTATTTTAAAATGAACCGATTCCGGTTTCTTCCGGTATTTTTGTTTAAAATCGTTTCCGTTGAGCCTTACGATACATACCAAAGACCTCGTTAAGAGATACAGCAGCAGGACCGTGGTGGATCATGTTTCCATAAATGTAAAGCAGGGTGAAATTGTGGGTCTGCTGGGTCCGAACGGCGCCGGAAAAACAACCACTTTCTACATGGTGGTCGGACTGATCAAACCAGACGAAGGTCAGGTGTATCTGGATGAACAGGACATCACCAGACTGCCGATGTATAAAAGGGCGCAGCTTGGCCTCGGATATCTGCCCCAGGAAGCCTCCATTTTCCGGAAACTTTCTGTGGAAGATAACCTGAAAGCTATCCTGGAGATGACCAGCATGTCCAAACAGGAACAACGGGAAAAACTGGAAGCCCTGCTGGAGGAATTCGGTCTGCACCATGTCAGGAAAAATAACGGGGATTCGCTCAGCGGCGGTGAAAGACGGCGCACAGAAATTGCCCGGGCCCTGGTGGTGGATCCTAAATTCATTTTGCTGGACGAGCCCTTTGCCGGCGTGGATCCCATTGCGGTGGAAGACATTCAGGCCGTAGTGGCCCGGTTAAAATATAAAAACATCGGCATCCTGATCACCGATCACAATGTGAATGAAACCCTTTCCATCTGCGACCGCGCTTACCTGCTGATTGAAGGAAAGATTTTCAAACATGGCACGGCCGAAGAGCTTGCTGCCGATGAACATGTCCGGCGTCTTTATCTGGGCCGGAATTTTGAATTGAAACGAAAAGACTATCTTCACGAAGAAGCATCCAGACCGATGCTTTAAGTTTCCGCAACGCTTACAAAACCGGTTAAATTTAATAGTGACCTGCAGTGAAATTATTAAGTCCTGCCATATCAAGACTGGCCAGGATGCGACTCTGGCAAATCGAGCAGTGGGTACTTGACCCCGTTGCCGTTCAAAGAGAAATATTGCAGGACCTTGTCACCTCCGCCCAGTATACAGAGATCGGCCGTAAATATGGCTTCTCGAAATTATTCTCCATCAAAGCCTTTAAGCAGGCGGTCCCCATCCATGAGTACAACGACCTGAAGCCATATATCCACCGGATCATGCAGGGGGAAGAGAATCTGTTATGGAACACGCCCATTAACTGGTTTGCCAAAAGCAGTGGAACAACCAGCGATAAAAGCAAATTCATCCCGGTGAGCGAAGAAAGCCTGCAGGATTGCCACTACCGCGGCGCCAAGGATGTACTTACCATGTATTATCAGTTCCATCCGGATTCCGACCTGCTTACCGGCAAGGGTCTGGTTATCGGCGGAAGCCATACCATCAACCAGTTCAACGAAGAGGTGCAGTACGGCGACCTGAGTGCGGTGCTGCTTCAAAATTCACCGCTTTGGAGTAACTGGATCCGCACCCCTGAACTGCACATTGCCCTGCTGGATGAATGGGAAGATAAAATTGAAAAGCTGGCCAACAACACCATCCGGGAAAACGTAACCTCCATTTCCGGCGTTCCCACCTGGACGCTCGTACTGATCAAAAGGATCCTGGAAATGACGGGAAAGAAATGCCTGCTGGACGTATGGCCGTCCCTGGAACTCTATATTCACGGCGGTGTTTCGTTTACCCCTTACCGTGAGCAGTTTGCCAAACTCATCGGGGGAAAGATCAACTACCTGGAAATGTACAATGCCAGCG
>DASRLM010000502.1:0-2289 GCA_035648455.1 Puia sp.
TCGGGTTTAAGCGTGATGATGGCGGTGGCCAGAAAGGAACTGAAAACACTGGCTATAATAACGGGCTTTCTTCCGACCCGGTCGCTCAGGCCACCGAGAAAAATATAACAGGGAAGCATACCCACAATGTAGGCGGCAAAAACCAGGGAGGTCTGACCGTTATTAAAACCCGAGGCGGCAGCATACACCCGGAAAAGCGGCATGGATATATTAACGGCCAGCGTGATGAGCAATAATCCGGTGGCAACAATCAGGTGCGGAAAACGATTCATCAGGCGATTCATCAGTCGGAAAGGGAATTAGCGTCCGGCCATCGATACAAATGGTTGGCGAAATTAATCCATTCGGGCGATTATGCGCCGGGTTATCGGAAAATCAGGGTATGGATTATGAAACGCAAAAGAATGAACCGGAACCGTGCAACAAATTCAAATTAAGCCCATCTTTGGTTTTGAACTGCGTTCAAAACCACTTCATACCGGCATCACATGTTTAAAAATTATTTTACCGTCGCCTGGCGGAATCTGCTGAAAAGCAAAGCCTATTCCGCCATCAACATCATCGGACTCGCTACCGGCATGGCCGTAGCCATCCTGATCGCATTGTGGATCTGGGATGAACTGAGTTTTAACCATTACCACGCCAACCACAAAGCGCTCGCCCAGGTGATGACCACGCAGACCTTCAACGGGGAAACGGGAACCGGCCCCGCCGTGGCCATGCCCCTCGGGATGGAACTCCGTTCCAAATATGGCAGCGATTTCAAAGCCGTGTCCATGGCCTCCTGGAACTTCGGGCATATCCTGGGCGTGGGCGATAAGAAGATCAGTGCGGACGGCATGAGCGTGGAACCTGTTTTTCCAGGCATGCTGACTTTGAATATGCTGAAAGGAAACCGGAACGGACTCGCCGATCCTTCTTCCATCCTGATCAGCGGCTCGGTGGCTAAGTCTCTCTTCGGAGATGCGGATGCTTTGAATAAAACCATCCGCATCGACAATAAATTCGATCTGAAAGTTGCCGGTGTGTATGCGGATCTTCCGCGGAACACGAGTTTCTACGACATGAAGATCCTGATGGCCTGGGATAAATATGTGGCCAGCGAACCCTGGCTGAAAAATGCGATGACCCAGTGGGGAAATCATTCCTTCCAGGCTTTTATTCAGGTAAATGATCACGGGGATATAGCCAGGACCAGCGAAAAAATAAAGAAGGCATCCATGATCCATCTGAACGCTGCGCAGGATGGTGTGGAAGAACTGGTATTGCAGCCGATGGACAACTGGCGTTTGTACAGTGAATTTAAAAACGGGAAACATGCGGGCGGCCGGATCCAGTTTGTGTGGCTGTTTGGCATCATCGGCGTGTTTGTTTTATTGCTGGCCTGCATCAATTTCATGAATCTGTCTACGGCGCGCAGTGAAAAACGCGCCAAAGAAGTGGGCATCCGCAAAACCGTGGGATCGCTACGTTATCAGCTGATCCGGCAATTCCTGACAGAATCCGTTGTCGTTGCTTTTCTCTCCCTGATCTTTGCGCTGATCCTGGTATTGCTTCTCGTGCCTTTTTTTAACCGCTTATCCGATAAGGATATTCATTTACCGGGTGGTAATATTTGGTTCTGGATGTTCATTCTGGCCTTCACTTTATTCACCGGCTTTGTTTCGGGCAGTTATTCCGCATTTTATCTATCCGGGTTCGATCCCATCAAAGTATTGAAGGGCACGTTCCGGGCGGCACGTTTTGCGGCACTGCCGCGAAAAATAATGGTGGTGGTCCAGTTCAGCATTTCCATTGCGCTGATCATCGGCACCATCATAGTATACCGGCAGATCCAGTATGCGCGGGACAGGCCGGTGGGGTACAATCGCGAGGGGCTGATCACCGTGATGATGAATACCCCTGATCTCTATGGCCATTACGATCCCCTGCGGAATGATCTGATCGGAACGGGCGCCGTCGAGGATATGGCCGAATCTTCCAGTCCGTCCACCGGTGTCTGGTCAAACCAGATCGGATTCAGCTGGCAGGGCAAAGATCCCAATACCCTGCCGCTGTTTGGAACGATTGGCGTTACGCAGGATTTTGGCAGAACAGTTAACTGGAAAATTCTCGAGGGCCGTGATTTCTCAAGAAGTTTTGCTGCCGACACCAGCACCCTGATCCTGAATGAAGCGGCCGTTAAACTGACCGGATTAAAAAACATCGTTGGCCAACTCATCAAATGGAACGACAAAACTTATACGGTGGTGGGGGTAGTGAAGGACATGGTAATGGAATCCCCTTATG
>DASRLM010000503.1:0-7794 GCA_035648455.1 Puia sp.
TAACGGATCCCAGGCGGATTTCTTCCAGATATTGTTTATGGAGAAGTTATTGAACGAAATACCTACGGTACCGGTCACTCCGATCCCGCCCCCCCAGCCTGCTGAAAGTTCGAGCTGATCAGCCGATTTTTCTTCCACCGACCAGTTGATGTCCACCGTACCATCCTCCTGATTCGGAACAATATTCGGGGTCACTTTTTCCTGATTGAAAAAACCGAGGTTTACGATTTCACGGGTGGACCGGATGATATCCTGGCGACTGAATTTTTCTCCCGGAATGGTGCGGAGTTCCCGGCGGATGACATACTCTTTTGTTTTTTCGTTGCCGGCGATGGTCACGTTCTTGATGGTTGCCTGGGGACCTTCGGTCATCCTGATCTCGAAATCGATCGTATCGTTATAAACGGCGGTTTCCACCGGATCCACCCTGAAAAACAGGTATCCGTCATCGAGGTAGAGATCACTGATGCCGCCACCTTCCTGGGTAACCTGTTTGCCCAGTTTTTTATTGAGGATGTCCAGGTTATAGACATCTCCTTTCTGGATACCCAGGATCAGCGAGAGAACGGAATCGGAATATTTGGTGTTTCCCTTCCAGACCACGTTACCGAAATAATATTTTTTCCCTTCGTCTACCTTGATGCCGATATTCAGCTGATTCCTGCTGTTGTAGTAAGTGGTGTCCGAAACAATATTCGCATCCCGGTAACCCATCGAGTTGTAGTATTCCAGAATTTTATCCTTATCCGCATCATACTTTTTCTGATTGAATTTTGCAGAGCTGAATAATTTAAAACGGAAGTAGGGATCGATGAATTCTTTTGAATGGGTAAAGGAAAGAAAGCCCCAGTTATTGATATAATCTTTGAAAGGAATGGGTTTGTTGACACCGTAGGAAGTGGAATCTTTAGGAGGAAAAAGCGTTAACCGGGTCATTTCCTTGGTATCCTTCAACTGCTTTTTGAGTTTGGGAGAAAGGACGGCTTCGTTACCGTAAAAACTGATCTGGTTTATCCTTATTTTGGTTCCCTTATCAATAACGAAGGTGAGGTTTTCGGAATTGGGTGTTTTTGTATCGACGGTTTCAACGATTTTCACTTTCACGCCCTGAAAGCCTTTATCCGCATAATAACTTTGGATGTTCTCTTCGGCGATCTGCTTCATGTTTTCCGTGATCACACGGCCCTTGATCAACCCGGTCTTTATTTTCAAATCATCCGATTCCGTTTTACTGGCGTTTCTGAAAGTAAAATTGGTCAGCCGGGGTCTTTCCGTTACGTGGATCTCTATGTACAGATCATTACCCGAAATACGGGTATAATAAATGGCCACGTTGGAAAAAAGATTCTGGGCCCATAGTTTGGTAATGGCCTTGCTGAAATTATCGCCGCCCGGTATCATGATCTTATCGCCGACGGTTAAACCCGATACCGAAATCAATAAGGATTCATCCAGGAATTTGCTGCCGGTAATTTTGATTCCTGCAAGCGTATATTCTTTGGGCGTTTTTGCATTATCCAGGGCCATCAGTTCAGGATCAACGGAAACCGGATGCGTGGTATCTGAATCCTGCGCCTTTACAACCGTAATTCTCAAAAAGCAGAAAGTGAACAAAAAAACACCAGTCAATAAGCGTCGTTGCATCCGGGCGGGTTTTTTAGAGCGGCAAATTAAGGGGATTAATTAAAAGTGTTTGTTAAAATACAGGCTGCATCAGCGCTACAGCGGATTTATTCTCAGGCATTTCCGCCCTTTTTGGTGTACCCCGGGCCGAGTTGCTCGCTGGTTTTTCCAAAGCGTCTTTCCCGGCTTTGAAAATCGAGAATGGCCTCATACAGGTTCTCTTTCCGGAAATCCGGCCATAGTACGGGAGTAAAAAATAATTCAGCATAAGCCAGTTGGTATAGTAGAAAATTACTGATCCGGCATTCTCCGCTTGTCCTGATCATCAGTTCAGGATCGGGAAAGTTCCGGGTACAGAGGTATTGTTCGAATGTTTCTTCTTTAATGGTCTCCGGATCCAGTTTACCCGCCTTCACATCCCTGCCCAGTTGCCGGGCAGCTTCCCCCATTTCCCAGCGGCTGCTGTAGCTCAGGGCCATGATCAGGTTCAGACCCGTATTACCGGCTGTTTCCAGGATGGCTTCTTCGAGCGCCACCAGGGTATTTGGTGGAAGCATACCGGTATTTCCGATTACATGAAGCCGGATGTTATTTTTATTCAGGGTCGGCACCTCTTTACGGATCGTTTGTACCAGCAATTCCATTAAACCGCTTACTTCACCCGGGGGCCTGTCCCAATTTTCAGTGGAAAATGCGTACAGGGTCAGGTAACCCACACCCAATTCAGCGCAGCCTTCCACCACATCGCGCACACTTTCCACGCCATGATAATGACCGAAGAGCCTGTCCTGACCCTGTACCTTAGCCCATCTCCCGTTACCATCCATGATGATGGCAATGTGATTGGGCAAACGCGCCTGATCAATCTTGCTTTTCAAAGACTTCATGCCCCTTTTTGAAGGGCACGAAGGTATACAATTTCTGGGATTCGATGCTAAGTCAAATTAGTTCAGGATCAGGAGGTTACTTGGCTGTGGGACAGCGGTAGGAGCTGATATTGAAGGATAACATGATTTCAGCGAAAAGATAACCGTCATTCTGGTTTGAATACCCCCTTTGTTTTCCCGCAACGCCAATGGGGGCACCGGTTTCTGTTGAACGGTCCTGCAAGGCAGCCGCCGTGGATCCTTTGGGGAAGTTCTCTATGCCCGCATAGGTGGTACTCACATCATCCAGATAATCGGTGGTGGTAAACCGGTACACCAGTTCAAAACCGATATTCATATTGGGGTTGAGGTTATATTTATACCCCACGCCCAACGGAATAAAGGCGGCTATATTGGCATAGGATTTCCGGTTGGGGTAAGCGGCGGTTTCCTGTCCTTCCGTGCCCAGTTCCCTCAGATATACTTTCTGGCCCTGATAATAGGCATAAGGGTCAAAGCTGAAAAGTCCAACCCCAAAGGTGATATAGGGCGTTGCGCGGTGGTTCCCGTCGCCCGGAATAAACTTAAAAAAATTGAAATCCCCCTGAATGCCCAGTTCCCAGATATTGCTGTTGAAACTGAGGTTGCGGCGGAGTTCAAATGCATTCTGGGTATTATAGACGTCGGAATATCCCACCTGGGCAAAATGGCCTGCAACCCGAAGGGCCACATAATTTCCGAATTGTTTTCTGAAAAATAAACCAAAAGCCGGTTTGGGTCTGTTGAAGTGATAGTCCGGATTCAGATCTCCGAAATAGTGGGCCGCGCCACCCGAAATGCCAAATTCTCCCTCCTGAACCAGGCTCCTATCTTCCGGATCAAAAGTCTCCTGTGCGCTGGCATAATAAAATACGCAAAAAATAGCTAATCCGGTGATTAATAGTCGCTTCATACCTGCAATAATAATTACTAATCCGTGCTTAAAATGATGTTCTCAGCTTCGCATAACGCTGGCCGCCCTTTTTTCTGATAACGAAAATGTTAATTCCGCCTGTCCAGCCCCCAGGAAAGCTTGTTTCTCAGGGTTTGTAAAAAATTATTTTCGTTCAATCTTACCAGCGAAATATTGAAATCCTCCCTTCTCACGGCCAGCTGAACGTTTTTGTCCACAATTTCTTTTCTGGAATCAAGGGCGCAGATAAAATTTTCGGCCCTCCCTTCCACTTCGAATGAAATGATGTTGTCGTCCGGCACAATAATCGGTCTTACATTCAGGTTATGCGGGGCCACCGGGTTGATCACAAAACTTCCCGATTCGGGAAAAACGATCGGTCCCCCGCAACTGAGTGAATACCCCGTGGATCCTGTTGGTGTGGAAACAATCAATCCGTCCGCCCAATAGGTATTTAAAAAATCACCGTTCAGGTAGGTATGGATCCTGATCATGGGACTCGTATCGGTTTTATGAATCGCAAATTCGTTTAGCCCGTAGGGTACTTCCCCAAACAATGGTTTGTTTGCATCCAGATGGATGAGCGACCTTTTATCGGCCACGAATGTTCTGTTCACCAACGCTTTTACCGCCACGAGCATATCTCCTTTGCCGATGCTGGCTAAAAATCCAAGTCGTCCGAAATTGATGCCGATCACCGGAATGTTTTTGTCCCTGACCAGGGAGATCGTATCCAAAAGGGTGCCATCGCCACCGAGGCTGATCAGGAAATCCACCGAATTATCCAGTTCCCCGGAATCCCTGAAAAACAACATGTTCGGGGGGAAACGAAAAACCGATTCAATCTGGTCATAAAAAGGTTTGTACAGGGCCACCTGGATCTGCTGACGCTGTAATTCATCCAGCAACTGCTGAACTTCAACCCGTTCATGTTCTTCAATGATCCTGCTGTATATCGCTACTTTCATTCTTGATAAAATTTTTTATGCCCGGTGTTTTACCGGGCCGTCCTGGCGCTTCAGGATATTTTATTTTTTAAAAATCATTTCTGATGTGAAAAAACAATCCTTTTTCCCCTAACTGGTTCACGCTGAACTCCGCCCGGAAAACAAAATCATAAAAAGTAACCACATCAAAACCTATTCCGCCGGTATACAGGGCCTTGTTCACCAGGCTATTGATGTTATCGTATTTATTGTACACATAACCCAGATCAACATACGCTTTGGCATAAATACGGAAAGGGATCAGATCGTGCGAAGTGCCCCGCAGAAACGGAATGCTGAACTGACTCAGTTCCCGGAGTACAGTATTGCGGGCCACGACGCAAGCTACGCCATCCACCACATATCTTTCCAATCCCCGCATGTAAAAATCATTATATCCCAGCAGCTGTTCGTTGTAAAAGGGCTGTTTAAAGGGAATCCGGAGCAGCCCCAGGTTTTCTGAAACAAAATACATCCGGGGTGCAAAAGAAAAAGCCTCGCTTGTTTTTACATTCAATTGCCACAGGTTCATGTCTGCAGTAATGCCGCGCTTCAGCAATCCGCCTTCTATAAAAAACCCCCGGGTGGGATAAGGCACATAATCCACATTGTTATACCGGATGGTATACGACAGTTCGGGATAAAAAATAGACCGCCGGTTATGGAGAAAATAGTTGGGGTTGAAATTGAGCACCGCGCTGTCAATCTTCACCTGGTTAAAACTCAATTTCAGAAAATGACGGGTGAGCAGTTGCGGCCGGTAATAATACCGGAGGGAAAAACTCATTTGTTCCCGCATATATTTACCGGCATACCCGAGACTGTCGCGATTCACGAATACCTGTTTGTTGAAAGCCGTACCCACATTGAGCTCCTGCTGCCCGGCATACAGGAAACCGCCTCCGAATCCGTGCTTCAGTTCCTTCCCCGCATCCGGGTGGTCATAAGCCACTTCCACCTCCCTGGTATACCCGGTGATCAGCCAGATCCTCAAAAAATCATTCCGTCCGGTAAAATTATAGTGGGAATATTTCAGTCCGTAATCAAACCTTTTCAAACTGTAATGCTGGTCGGCCCAGGCGGTGAGGTTCCTGTCAACAGGCCGCACATAAGGCAAAGGGAAAATATACCAGCGTTCCTTGACCTCGATCCGGATATCGATGGTGTAGCCGCGGAATTCTTTCAGGGAAACATGTACCGCATTAAAAAGATGGGTATTGATGAGTCGTTCGCGCATCCGGGTAAAGGATTGCGTAATCTGTTCCAGGGTAAGCGAATCCCCCGGTTTAAATGGCATTTCCCGCTCAATGATGTAGCCACGGGTTACCCGGTTTCCGCTGATGAAAATTTTTCCGATTTCAAAAAGCTGCTCCGCGGGCGGGGAAGGAACACTGTCCTTTGTACACACGGCAGCGGATTCACCCGGCTCAACGGCCATTGCCCTGCTGTGGAAAAGAATGAGCAATGCAAAGATCAGCGCAAGATATTTGTCCGGTTTTCGGATCATAGTATTAGTCCGGGTCTCTACAGGGATACCACGAATCAGTTTTTAAATGCTCAGGTAATTCATCAGGTGATTGTAATTACTGCGCAATTCATTGTCGTACTGCTCTTCCCCGAAATAATATTTGATTTTGTACTCGTACCGCTGAAAGGTGGCGATGATATCTGAAATTTCCAGCTTGTTGATCCGGAGGGTGATGTAGAAAGCGGACGTGATGGCGTCGAAATAAGTATTCAGCTGGGTTATCTGTGCATCGTTTGTTTCCACCAGCTTGCTGATTTCGGCAAAAGAGAAATTAATTCTATCCATTTCGAGTACCACGATGGCTCCGGGGTCTCCCGTACCGATTAATTTTCCCGCACTCTTCAGCAATTCAATGGCCGTGATGGATCCCAGGTAGTCACTTTCCTTATTGATCACCGGGAGGAGAGTGAGGCTAAATTCGTTCATCACCTGAATGCTTTCCAGGATGTGATTGACACCCTGCACCGCGGCGCCTGAAAAAGAAGATTGCAGCCGGTTGAGCGGCATATTGTCTGAGGAAGCATTCAGCAGAATGTCTTCACTAACGGTTCCCAGCAACTTTTGTTCCTGAATAACGGGCAGATGGGCCACATGAAGATCATCCATGGCTTCTTTGGCCAGCAGCACGGTGTCGTCCGGATGAAGCGGCAGTATACCGATGGATAGAATTTCCTGATTTAACACAGCAAGGGTTTTAGTGATAAGATCTTATCTGTCTCAGGCCACTGCTGCAGGTTCGTTTAGTTTGGTCAGAAACTGGTGTAATATGTCATTGAATTCAGCTGGAACCTCCATCATGGGCGCGTGGCCGCATTTGTCTATAAAATGCAGCTCGCTGTGGGGAATCAGCCGCTGAAACTCCCTGCCTACAAAAGGAGGCGTGATGCCGTCGTTGCTTCCCCATATCAATAACGTAGGCTGTTTGATTTGATTGAGTTCCTCCCCCAAATTATTTCTGATGGCGCTCTTGGCCAGGGCTATGATTTTAATGGCCTTGATCCGGTTATTTATGATTTCGTATACTTCGTCAACCAGTTCTTTACTCGCAATTTTCGGATCATAAAAAGTGAGTTCCGTTTTCTTCTTGATATAGTCATAATCCCCCCTTTTCGGGTAGGTATCCCCCATGGCACTTTCAAAAAGTCCGGAACTGCCCGTCAGGATAATGGATTTTATCCTTTCCGGATTCTTTAATACATAGATCAGGGCAACATGTCCGCCCAGCGAATTACCCAGCAGGTGAACGTTTCGGTAATTCCGGGCCTCGATGAATCTGTTCACAAATTTAGCCAGTCCCCCAACA
This sequence comes from Puia sp., assembly GCA_035648455.1. Lineage (GTDB taxonomy): Bacteria > Bacteroidota > Bacteroidia > Chitinophagales > Chitinophagaceae > Puia. The sequence goes on from DASRLM010000503.1 coordinate 7,259, forward strand.
GAAGTGTGCAGGATGTCCAGTTCAAATAAGGGCAGCATGGGCACAACCACCTTATAGTGTTTTTTGAAATACTCAACCAGGTCCACAAAATTGCTGAGTGCCCCAAAAAGACCATGCAGCAATACCAGGGGTTGCCCTTCACCTTCTTCAATGAACCTGAATTTATCCACCTGTTTGATCTCGTACTGCATCACACAATTAATAATTCCGATAATTATTCGCTAAAATAAACGATTTACTGCAAAAATCATCCCTTTTAAAACCTTAACAATGTTTTCATTACAAATGTACGATAACTCATTTATAACGCTCGGAGGATCTCCCCCGACTTCTTGGGCATGCCGTTCGGGCTAATATTTATCAACGGATGCGGCGGCCGATTTTATCAAAAAACGACTCCAGAACAGCAAACATATCCTGGCCAAACGGGATGAACCTGCCTATAAAATGGATGACCTCCGGACCCCAGGAAGCAATCAACGGATATATACGGGAAGCTGCCGTGGCCTCCGGTGAAATGATGTGCACCCGGGTTC
>DASRLM010000504.1:0-2116 GCA_035648455.1 Puia sp.
ACTTCGGATATTCGGCCAGAAAACCGCGGAACCCGGTCAGTGCTTCATCGGGATAGCCCAGTTCGTAAGACAGTTTGGCATAGTGAAACCGGGAAATTTCCTTCTGCACCGGATAGCTGCTGTTGGATGCGCAAAACAGGAACGCATTGCGTGCATTGGCTTTCTGCCCCGTTTTCAGATAGCTGTCCCCAAGCAGATACATGGCGTTCTGGGCAAGAGAATCCTCTTTCCCACCGAGTTGCCTGAAACCTTCAATGGCTTTTTTATAATTTTTAAGTTCGTAGTAACAGTACGATAATTCAAACATATCCTGACGCGTCACCTTCTTTGCTTTGCTGACATATGACTCGAGAAAGGGCAGCGCTTTTTCAAAATTTTTCTGCTCGTAATATCCGTGTCCCGTCAATTCCCGCAGCTCTGCATCATAATACTGGTTGCCGGCATCGAGTTTGGAAGCGGCATAAGAAATGGCCTTGTCCTTCTGGTTCTGAACCAGGTAAATGTTGGCAATATAATAAGGCACCACGGAGCGGTATTTCGGATCGTTCTCCACAACAGCAAATGCCGCAGACGCATCACTGTATTTCTTTTGGTAAAAAGAGATGTAACCGTAATAATAATTTGCATCGATGTAATTGGGATCCGACCGGAGCTGGCGGATGGCGTCAAACAGGGGTTTGGCCCGCTCGAAATCCTTTTTTACAAAATAGGCATATCCCTGGTGGAATTTTGCATTCGCTATTTCGGCATTGCTCAGGTTGTCAATTCCGGCAGATTCATACAGGTGAAGGGCCGAAGCATAATCCGCCCGGCGAAACTCATATTCAGCGAGGTGATAACTGAGCATCTGTCCCCTGGCCGCATTATTCTCCTGTTCTATGAATTGGCGGGCGGGAGCAACCGATGCGCTGTCGTCCTGATTCAGTGAGCAAACGAGTGTATAATAATGAATATCCTGACGCTCGAAGGATTCATTGCCCTGCAATTGGTTTTGCTGATCCTGTTCCAGCTCCCTGAAAATCGGGTAGGCCAGACTGTAATTCTGTTTCTGAAAATATTCGCGGGCTTGTTTATAAGCTCCCTGCGGATCATTCAGGTACAGCGTTTGTTGTGCATTGGCCGAACAATAGAAAAAAAAGAGGAACGGAAAGAGTAATCGTTTCATCCGTATATAGTTATTCACGCGCCCAAGTTTCTGAATATTTTCTTCTATTACCAAAGATTGTTCCAAACAGGTGTGGATAACTGAAAGGATTAACATTTTCTTAGAACAACCGCTAAAAAGGGCAAATCCACTACATTTGGCTTAAATATTCCGGATGAAAAAATTATTATCTACCGCCTATTCGGATAATGCATTCAATTTCGCGATGCTGATTCAGCGGGTCGTGACGGGACTCATGTTGCTCATAGCCCACGGGCTGCTCAAAATTTCGAATTTCAGCGAGATGTCCGGTACTTTTTTCGACCCGCTCCACGTCGGTCACCGCAATTCGCTGGTGCTTTGTATCTTCTCCGAAGTTTTCTGTTCCATGCTGCTGGTATTGGGACTTTTTACGCGTCTCGCTGCTTTGGTGATTGTGCTGGAACTCTCCTTTCTCGTGTTCATGTACCACCGCGGGCAGCCCATCAAAAATCTGGATCTGGCGATCATGTATCTGGCCAGCGCGTTTTCTGTTCTGCTGCTGGGCCCGGGCAGGGTAAGTGTGGACGGCATGATGTCCAAATAAAAAAATAAAAATCATCTATAATGCCCCAACATGTTTGTTACTGAAACCCAGATCCGGGTCCGGTATGCGGAAACGGACCAGATGAACGTGGTATACTACGGAAATTATGCCCAGTACTTTGAAGTGGCCCGGGCAGAATCCATTCGTAAACTGGGGTTTACCTATAAGGAAATGGAAGCCACGGGCGTGATCATGCCCGTGGTGGAAATGCAAACAAAATTTTTGAGGCCCGCGCATTACGACGACCTGCTCATCATAAAAACCATTTTACGGGAGATGCCCCCTGCCCATCGCATCAGTTTTGAACACGAAGTGTACAACCAGGAAAAAAAGCTGCTGACCATCGGAAAAGTGGTCCTTTATTTTGTGCGGATGGGGAGTTTTGA